>NZ_DAIUJO010000021.1:0-42697 GCF_036848755.1 Sinomonas sp.
GCGGCACCGCCCTTGCCGTGCAGGCAGTAGTCGAACGCGGCGACCATCTCGTCCTCGCGCTCGACCCCCGGATACACGCCCTTCAGCGCGCGGAGCCGGTCCAGGCGCAGCACTGCGAGGTTCTTCTCGGTCAGGGTCCCGAGGTCCCCCCCGGAGCCCTTGACCCACAGGAGTTCGACGGGCTCGCCCGTGACGGGATCGGTCTCGGTGCCCTTGGCGGAGGTGTTGCCGCCGGCGTAGTTCGTATTGCGCTTGTCGGCGCCCAGCCGGTTCGAGCGGGCGATCAGCTGGGCGACAGCTGGATTCTGCGTCTGGTTCATGGTCTCGGGGTCTTCCTTCTGCGAGTCAGGGGTCGGGACGGACGACGGCGAGGGCTGGCCTACGCGCCCCAGCCGGCCTGGGTGCCGCCGACGCGGGTGTCGTTGATGAGCTTCTGGTAGCCGGAAGCGCCGTAGGCGGCCATCGGGTCGGCGGGCAGGCCGCGCTCCTCTCGCCACGCGGCGAGGGCCGGACGGACGTCGGTGTAGAACGCGTCCATGAAGACGGCGTTCGCGGCGAGGACGTCGTGGTTCCTCTGGGCCTCGGCCAGGGCCGCACGGTCGAGGAGCAGGGCGCGCAGCGTCATCTCCTGGACATTGAGCACCGAGCGGATCTGGCCCGGAATCTTCTCCTCGAGGTTGTGGCACTGGTCGAGCATGAGCGCCACGCCCGAGTCCGGGCCGAGCCCGCCTCCGCGGACCACTTCGACCATGATGCGGAAGAGCTGGAACGGGTCCGCGGCGCCGACGATGAGGTCGTCGTCGGCGTAGAAGCGAGAGTTGAAGTCGAAGGAGCCGAGCTTCCCGAGCCGCAGGAGCTGAGCCACGATGAACTCGATGTTGGTGCCCGGGGCGTGGTGGCCCGTGTCCAGGCACACGAACGCCTTCTCGCCCAGGGCGAGCGTCTGGGCGTAGGACGTGCCCCAGTCCGGGACATCGGTGTGGTAGAACGCAGGCTCGAAGAACTTGTACTCGAGCACGAGCCGCTGGTCCTCGCCCAGCCGGGCGTAGATCTCGGCGAGCGATTCGGCGAGGCGGTCCTGCCGGGCGCGGATGTCGTCCTGACCCGGGTAGTTCGTGCCGTCCGCGAGCCAGACCTTCAGGTCACGGGACCCGGTTTCGTCCATGATGTCGATGCACTCGAGGTGGTGCTCGACAGCCCGCCGGCGCACCGCCGCGTCGGAGTGCGTGAGCGAGCCGAACTTGTAGACGTCGTCCTGGAACGTGTTCGAGTTGATCGTGCCGAGCCTCACGCCCAGACCCGCGGCGTACTCGCGCAGCGCCGCGTAGTCCTCGACCTTGTCCCACGGGATGTGCAGTGCGACGCTCGGCGCGAGGCCCGTGAGCTCGTTGACCTTCGCCGCGTCCTGCAGCTTCTCCTGGACGGTGCGGGGGGTGCCCGGAGTGCCGAACACCTTGAATCGCGTACCCGAGTTGCCGTAGGCCCACGAGGGAACCTCGATCGCGAGCCCGTCGAGGGCCTCGGGAATCCGGACAGTGCTCATGCTTGCTCTCCTGTGGTCTGTTCTGTCGAAATCTTGTCGGTCGAAATCTGGGGCCCGTTCGCGGCGGCCTCGAGCTGGTCTTCGAGGTTGAAGACTTCCTCGAGCGGGACGAAGGATTCATCGGGTGGCGCTTCGATGCCATCGAAGAGGTCGGCCATCTCAGCCTGCCAGCGGGCATTCACCTCGTAGGCAGCCATCCGAGCAGTGGCCGCGTCGAGGCTGTCCGTCTCGACGTAGCCGATCAGGAGGCCGTCGGGCCGGAGGAAGAGGGAGTAGTTGTGCCAGCCCGCATCGCGGAGGGCCTCGAGCATCTCGGGCCAGACCGCGGCGTGGCGCCGCTTGTACTCCTCGATGTGGTCCGGATGGATCTGCTGCTGAAAGCAGATCCGCCGCCGCGTTGCGGTCTCGCTCATGGGGCTCCCTGAGGTTCGACGGCGACCATGTCGTCGCATTTCGTGAAAGCGATGCGTGAAAGCGATTCCGGAATACCATTTCGTGAATCGATTCAAAAACTGTCTCTACCAGAGTAGAGCGAGCTGCCGGCGCGGTCAACAGCTTCTTACCGCAACGTTGTCCGACGCGCGGAACGGGGCGCGCCAGGCGCCGGGGGCCCCTGCCCAGCGGCTAGGAGGAGGCCCAGCTCGGACCCCTACACTGGCCCCACCGCGTCCAGCGAAAGCGAGTCGAACACGTGAGAATAAAGCCTGCCCTCCTGATCCTTCCGACGCTGGCCCTGGCGGTGACCGGCTGCTCGTCGTCAGCCGGAATGCCGCCGGCCTCCCCGGCCTCCTCAGCGGGCACAGCCTCCTCAGCGGGCACAGCCTCCTCAGCGGGCGCATCCTCCGGGGACGCGGCCTCCGCGACGCCTTCCGGCTGGCAGCTCGTACAGGCCCGCGGTGCGGACGACATCAAGGCCGCGGGACTCCAGGTTCTCTCCGCCGAGGGCAGCGCGGAACACTACCACGCCCATCTCGACGTCATCGCGGACGACAGGGCCATCACCGTTCCAGCCGAGATCGGCTTCAGCTTCGGCGCAGACGGACAACCGAACGGCATCTCCGCCCTGCACACCCACGACGAATCAGGAATCATCCACATCGAGGCCCCGACGGCGGGCCTGACCTACACCCTCGGCCAGCTTCTGACCGAATGGGGCGTCCTCGACGGGACGAGCAGCGTCCCGGGCAGCGCGCATTCGGACGCCTCCGCCTGGCAGGTCTACGTGAACGGGACCAGGGAGGCAGGCAGCCCGAAGGACGTCGTCCTGAAGGCGCACGAAGAAATCGCGCTGGTCCACGGCCCAGCGCCGACGACGATTCCCAGCTCTTACAGCTTCCCCTCCGGATACTGACGAGCCGTGCCTGCGCCGCGCGCCCAAGGCCCTCTGGACGAGGCCAGCGATCCCATGCGAGACTTCTGGAAAACGCTTTCCCTCAGTCCTGAAGGCCCTCACGGCGCAAAGGAGCTCCATGAGCACCCCCGCACACTCCACCGAGTCCCCACAGGCTTCCGCCCCGGGGACCGCCGTCGGCAGCAGATCCCCGATCCAGCGGCGGCCCCGCATCGCGCTCGTCGGCGTGCACGGCTTCGGACTCGTGCATCTTCGCAACCTGAAGCGGCTGCTCGAGTCCGATGCCATCGTCCTGGACGCGGTGGCCGACCCCAGCCCGCCTGACGATGGCACCGTTCCGGACGGCACGCCGTCGTACGCCGGCCTCGACGCCCTCCTCGCCGAGCGTCCGACGCCGGACGTGGCCATCATTGCGACGCCGCTGCAGACGCACGGCCCGCTCGGGGCTGTCGCGATCGACGCCGGAGCTCACCTCTATCTCGAAAAGCCGCCCGTGCCATCGCTTGCCGCGTACCGCCAATTGGTGGAGCACGCCGATCGCCACGAATCCGCGGTTCAGGTGGGGTTCCAGAGCCTCGGCTCGCACGCACTCCCGGCGATCGAGGCATTGCTCGGTTCTGGCGAGATCGGCGAACTTCGCGCGGTCGGCGCCTTCGGAGCCTGGACGCGCGACCTCGCCTACTACGCACGGTCGCGCTGGGCGGGCAAGCGCAGCCTCAACGGGGTCGACGTCATTGACGGAGTGGTGACCAACCCGCTGGCCCATGCTGTGGCGACTGCGCTGCGGATCGCTGGGGCACGAGGCGAAGCTGACGTCGCGAGCGTCGACGTCGACCTCTACCACGCGCACCGGATCGAGGCGGACGACACGTCCGCCGTGCGGATTCGGACGGCGGACGGTGTCCCGATCATGTGCGCCCTCACCCTCTGCGCAAGCGAATCGGCCGAACCGTGGGTCACGATCTACGGCACCGAAGGCGAAGCGGACTTCTACTACACCGAGGACCGACTCGTCGTCCGCAGCTCGAACGGCGAGCGCGAGGAGCGCTTCGGCCGCACCGATCTGACCGAGAACCTGCTCGAGCATCTTGCGTCTGGAGTTCCGCTCCTGAGCTCGCTCGCCGACGCGGGCGCGTTCATGAGCGTCCTCGAGGCGGTCCGCACGGCCCCCGCGCCGCGGCAGATCCCGGACGAGTTCGTGGACTGGGTCGGCGAGGGGGAAGCGGCCCGTCCGGTCGTGCGCGGAATCGAGCGCGATCTCGCGCGAGCGGTGCGGGCTCAGGCGACCTTTTCCGAGCTGGGCCTGCCGTGGGCCACGCCTGAGGAACCGCTTGCCGTCCTCACGCTTCCGGGCGGCGATGCTGTCGCGGCGCTCCGGCGGGGCGAGCGCGTCGCTCCGACGCTCTCGCCGCGCCCCTACCTCCATCCGGTCAGGACGCTGGGCGGGATCACCGTCACCGACCACTTCCCGCTCGACCATCCATGGCACTTGGGGCTGGGCCTCGCGCTTCAAGACGTCTCCGGCACCAACCTGTGGGGTGGCCGCACCTACACGCGCGAGGCCGGGCGGTACGTCTGGCGCCCGGACCACGGGCGGATCACGGTCGAGGCCGTCGAGAGCGGTCCGGGAACGCTGCGCCTCGCGCTGAGGTGGGAGGCGCACGACGGCGCAACTCTCCTGCGCGAGGACAGGCTCGCGCGCGCCGTGGCAGCCGGCGACGGCGCGTGGCGGCTCGAGCTCAAGAGCCGCCTCGAGGCGGCTGGCCCGGTGAGCCTCGGGGGACCCGGTTCGAACGGCAATACGGGCGGGGGCTACGGCGGGTTCTTCCTGCGGCTTGCCCCCTGTTCTCGGCCCGTGGTCATGACGCCCGACCACGAAGGCGAAGAGGCGGTCCACGGACATCCCGCCCCCTGGGTCGCCTGGAGCTCCACGTTCGGAGGCGGCGACGCCGGAATCGTGGTCGCCGCCGCCCCCGAGGCGCCACAGGATCCGTGGTTCGTGCGTCTCGCCGGGTACCCGGGAGTCGGTTCCGCGCTCGCATGGGAGCGGGCAGTGGAGCTGGGAGGCGGCGAGTCGCTCGAACGGACGTTCCGGATGTGGTTCGTCGACGGACCGATCACCGCGGACGGGGCGGCCGCTCTCGTTGCTGACGGGGGTGCCGCCTGATGGTCGGGGCCCGCGCTCTGAACCCGGTCCGGCTGCGGGTCGAGGGTGCCGAGCGCTGCTTCACGGCCGGCCCGAACCCGCGATTGTCGTGGCAGGCGGAACCGGTTTCCACTCTGGCCCCGGATGGGGAGCAGCTCCAGCCGGTGGCCGCCGAGCCCGAGATTCGCGCCGCGGACGGGCGCCTCCTCTGGGCACCCGGCCCTTCTCCCCTCCCGCCGCACGCCACCAGCCGGCTGACAGTCCCGGCTGGCACCACCCTCCCCGCCGCCACCGAGTGCCGATGGCGCGTGCGGCTCGAGACAGCCGACGGCGGGTGGGGACCGTGGAGCGACGAGCACGAGTTCGCAACCGGGCTCGGGGACAGCGACTGGTCCGCTCAGTGGATCGGTCGGAACCCCGGCGGCCGCCCGCCCCTGCGGCTTGCCGGGAACGCGCTGCGCTGGCACGGCACGCCGTTCGTTCCGATTCCCGTCCAGACTGGTCCCGACTTCGTGATCGAGGCCGAGCTCCGGCCGGTTCTCGGCATGGCTGGTCTCGTCTTCCACTCCGCCGGCCCCGGGACGGGCCTCCTCCTCGAGTGCGCCCGCGACAGCCGGATCGTCGTGCGGCCGCTTCCGGCGTGGGAGCAACCCGCCGAGCCATCCGAATGGGCGACGGCCCCGCTCGCGGAGGCATACGCGCCCGCATCCCCTGCTCCCCTCCACAGCTCGTCGAAGCCGGGTGACGGGCCATGGCTCCGCCTCCGGGTGGAGGCACGCCTGGGCCGGCTCGCGGTCGCCGTCGACGGCAGGCACGTGCTCGGGGCCCCGCTGCCCCACGCTGTCGGGACGCTCCTTGGGCTCCATGCAGCGCCGCGCGCCGAGGGTGCCCTGCGCTCCCTCACGGTCTCCGATGCCGAGGGCACGCCAAGGTACCGATACGACGCCGCCGAGGGCCTCGGCGCGTGGCCCGCCGAGACCCCGTTCCGTCAGCCCGACGAATGGACGCTGCTGCGAACTGAGATCAGGCCAGAAGGCCGGATTCGGCGGGCGGTGCTCTACGCCGCCGCGCGCCACCAGGCGTGGGTTTCCGTCGGCGGCCGCGAGGTCCTCGCCCTGTCGTCGTTCGGTTATGCGGGCGAGGACTATTACGACGCCGCAGACGTCACGGAGCAGCTCGCCGGGGCCGGCCCGGCCGCCGCGATCGCTGTCCTTTCGCACTGGTACGGCCCCGGTCAGGGGCGGGCTGCGACCGAGCCGGGAGTGATCGCCGAGCTGCGCGTCGAGTACGACGACGGCCGCCGCGCCACGTATGGCACGGGACCGGGGTGGCGGGTCGCCGAGGCCCCCTACGCGCAGGCCGGCTACCGCAACGACGAAGGCGATCCGGTCGAGCATCGGCTCGCGGAACCGCCTCGCGGATGGGACCAGCCCGGCTTCGACGACGGCGGGTGGGCGCCGGCCCGTGTGCTCGGGGCGCACGCCTCGGAAGCCTTCCCGGCGGTGCTGCATCCCCGCCGAGCCCACGTCGCCGAGCATCGCGACGAGCCCGTGCGTTGGCTCGAGGCCCGTGATGGAACCCCCGTCGCCGATTTCGGCACCGTGCGGGCGCGCAGGCCGCGGATCGTCTTCGGACGCGGGGAACAGCCGCGGCCGACGCGTCTGCGGGCCGGGTACGGGCTGACAGGCGACGGCCGTGTCGACGATTCCACGACGGCGAGCCAGAACACGGACATGTCATTCCTCGCGGGGCCGACCGAAGGGGAACCAGCCGAAAGGGAACCGGCCGAAAGGGAACCGGCCGATGCGCAGCCGGCATCCTTTGAAGCCCGCGTGCACCTCGGCTTCCGCTATCTCGAGTTCGAGGGCCGCCGGCCCGCCCGCGTGGACGCCGCCGTCGTCCATGCTGCGCACCCGTCGGCGGCCGTCGTCGAATGCTCGGACCCGCAGCTGAACCGTGTGCTCCAGCTCCTCCAGGACTCCGCCCTCCACGGCGTGCAGGAACGCTTCGTCGACACGCCGACGCGCGAGAAGGGCCAGTTCCTCGCGGACGCGGCCAACATCTCGTACGCGACCATGGCCGCCTTCGGCGAGCGCGAGTTCACCCGTCAGGCCCTCCGCGAGTTCAGTTGGTCCGGGCGCCGCCATTGGAACTCGCCCCGCGAGCACGGGCGGGTCAACGCCGTCTACCCCAACGGCGACGGCAAGCGGGACATCCCCGACTTCAGCCTCATGCTGCCCGAATGGGCCGAGGCGTATTGGCGGCATACGGGCGACGACGCGTTCGTCGCCGAGCTCCTGCCCCAGCTCGAGGCGACGTGCGGCTACGCGCTCCGCTCCGTCGCAGAGTACGGCCCATGCGCGGGCCTCGTGGCGGACCTCGCCGGCGGGTCGGGCCCGTACCTGCACGGGATCGTGGACTGGCCCGCCCCGAACCGCTTCGGGTACGACATGTCCGCGGCCGCTCGCACCACCGTCAACGCGCAGGCATTCTCCGCGCTCGCCGCGACGGCGCGCCTCTCCGCCGTCGTTGGCCTCACTCGGCAGGAAACCGCTCTCGCGGAGCGCGCCGAGGCCCTCGCGGACGCGATGCACCGGCTCCTCCGGGTGGACGGCGTGTTCGTGGACGGCCTCGCAACCGATGGTTCCCCGAGCCCGCACGCCTCGCAGCACGCGACCGTGTTCCCGCTCGCAGTCGGCGCGACCCGGCCGGAATGCGCGGCGAGTGATGCGCGGCGCGCGGCCTCGCTCGGACTCCGCATGGGTCCGATGACGTGGCACCGGCTCCTCTGGGCGCTGGTCCAGGCTGGGCGTCTCGACGACGCGCTCGGGACCGTGCTCGACGATCCCTCCCGTGGGCCCCTCGCGTGGATCGCGGAGGGCGCGACGTTCGCGTGGGAGTCGTGGGAACTCGCCGAGGGCTCGGACCACAGCCAGTCCCATGCGTGGGCGTCGGCCGCCTGGCCCGTCCTCGTGGACGGCATTCTGGGCCTGCGCCGCGTCGCGCCGGGACGGTTCGAAGTCCGGCCGCCCGCGTGCCGCCTCGACTGGGTGCGCGCGGAACTGCCCCTCGACGAGGGGACGCTCAGGGTTGCCTGGCGTCGCGACCGAGGCCGGGCGGACGACGGCGGCTTGGCCGTCGAGTGCGAACTTCCCCCGGGCACCGAACTGGTGTCATCGTATGCCCCGCAGCTGTCCTCTTGAGCCGCCGGAACGACCGTTACGGGGCAGCCGATCGGATCACGCGAAACCTTTCACGTCGCGGTAGTCTCCCAGCATGAGCCGTGCCCACCCTTCGTCAGCGCCGTCCCACACGGCCGCGAGCATCCGCGACGTGGCGGAGCTCGCCGGCGTCTCGGTGGGCACAGTGTCCAACGTTCTCAACCGCCCCGACATCGTGCGGCCCGCCACCGTTGAACGGGTCCACGCCGCCATCAAGGAACTCGGCTTCGTGCGCAACGATGCCGCACGGCAGCTGCGCGCCGGGCGGTCGACCACGATCGGCCTCGTTGTGCTCGACGTCCGGAACCCCTTCTTCACCGACGTCGCCCGGGGCGCCGAGGACGAGGCGGCGCGCGATGGCCTCTCCGTCGTGATGGCCAACAGCGACGAGTCTCGCGAGAGGGAGGCCACCCACGTCGACTATTTCGAAACGCAGCGCGTGCTCGGCCTGCTGATCTCCCCGATCGGAGACCTCGGCGAGCGACTCGAGCGGCTCCGCGCCGGCGGCACCCCGGCAGTCCTCGTCGACCGGGTCGCCGGCAGCCGCAGCCTCAGCTCCGTCGCGGTCGACGACGTCGAAGGCGGCCGGCTCGCCGCCCAGCATCTGCTCGACCTCGGGCGGCGGCGCCTCGCCTTCGTGGGCGGTCCCACGGGCCTTGCCCAGCTCCAGGACCGCCTCGCCGGCGTCGAAAGCGCGGCCGCGAGGGTCGACGGTGCAACCGTCGAGGCGATCGAGACCGCGGGGCTGAGCTTCGAGGACGGCCGCCGGGCCGCTCGTGCGCTCCTCGCCCGGGACGCCCCGGAGCGGCCAGACGCCCTGGTCGCCGGCAACGACCTCGTCGCGATCGGCGCGCTCCAGGTCCTCATGGGCGAGGGCCATCTTCGCGTTCCGGAAGACGTGGCGATCGTGGGCTACGACGACATCGATTTCGCGAGCGCCGCCGTCGTCCCGCTTTCCTCAGTGCGCCAGCCGCGGGATCTCATCGGCCAGACCGCCGTGCAGATCCTGCGCCAGGAGGCCGAGGACCCATCGCTCGCGCCGCGCAACGTCGTGTTCAAGCCGGAGCTCGTGGTCAGGGAGTCGACCGAGGGGCGAGCGTAGTGCCGTCGCAGGAGTCCGCACTCATCGATGGGTGATGGTGATGGCCCCGCCGCTATCGGAGATTCGGCCCCCTTGGAAGTCCTGGGCCGTGCCGTTCGGGACAGCGTAGACATCGCTCGTCGGGTAGCCGAGGACGCCGTTCTCGAAGCCCGTGGACTGCCAGGCGGTGCGGATGGCGCCCAGGGACTTGTGGGGCCCAGTGGCCTGAGTCCAGATGATGGCGCCGCCCTCGAAGTTCTGGTAGACCCCGCCGCCGCGCAGGCCCCCGACCTCGTCGGTGGTGGGATAGCCCATCACGCCGTTCTCGAAGCCGAGCGCCGCCCACTCGAAGCGAATCCCCCCGTGGGAGACGAACAGGACCTTCGACGGCGCCGATATGACGGCGCCGTGCTGATAGTTGCGGTAGAAGCCGCCGTTGCGGATCGACGTGACGGGGCTCGTCGCGCTGCCAAGGCCCCAGAGAGCGGCCTTGGCGTCCATCTGCTGGGCCAGGGTGGTGACGGTGATGGTCTCGGTGGCGGACTTCGAGCCCCCGGCGTTGGCTGCGGTCAGGGTCGCCGTGTAGGTACCGGGCTTGCTGTAGACGTGGTTCGGGTTCTGCACGGCGGAGGTCGCCCCGTCGCCGAAGTCCCAAGACCAGGAGGTCGGGGCGCCCGGCGAGGTGTCGGTGAACGCCACGTTCAGCGGCGCCCCGCCCGAGGTCGGGGTGGCGGCGAAGGATGCCTCAAGGGCTGGCAGTGCCGGGCCGGCCACGCTCTTGACGATGAGGTCGTCGATATAGATGTCGCCCATTTGGGCGGAGTGCTCGGTGCCGTCCATCACGCTGGTCACGGAGGACACCGCCGTGTCGACCTCGCGGCTGGAGTACACCGAGGCCCCGTCGAACCATACTTCGACGGTTGTCGAGCTGCCCTTCGGGATCACATGGAGCACGAGGTGGTGCCAGGCGTTCAGCGAGACTCTGGAAGACGCCAGGCGGACGGAGGTGTACGACTTGCTCGTCCCGAGGATGCGCAGCCACAGCTGGCCGTGGCTGTTGTCACGGTAGACGTCGACGAAGCGGGTGCTTCCCGAGAAGAAACTGAAGTACGAGACGTTGCTGCCCGCCGTGCCAGCCTGGGTGACATTGAACCAGCCGTCGGCATAGACCTCGCGCGCGTTCGAGGGCAGCGCTATCGAGAAGTCGGCCCGCGAGTTTCGATCCGCGGTCGCGTGCAGAAAGGCGGAATGGGTTCCGTCGTGGGCCTGCGCGGAGGAAACCGATGCCGTTCCCGTCCCGCTGGTCTGCACAGTGAGTCCGGAGAGCGTGCCTGCTTCGAAGTTGTCTGCGCGCACGACGGCGCCGGGGTAGTTGTCGTTCGGCGCGCTCGTCCCGGCTGCGCACGTTGCGGCACAGGCCGGCGTGCCACCGAATAGCCGTCCGGCGAACAGCGGCAAGGCAAGGACGAGCGAGACGGCAAGCACGGCTGCGGCGCCCAGGGCGATTAGTCGTTTCACCACGCGACCCCGATCATATTCAGCCACGGTACAGACGGCGCCATCGGAGGGCACGAGTAGGCCGTACGCGAAATGGGCCGCCCAGCGGAGGACTGGCGAGGACAGGTATACCTAAGCGCCGGGACGGCCTGGCTCGCCCTGTTGGCGCTAGCCCTGTTGGCGCTAGCCCTGTTGGCGGCCCGGTTCCTTCCGGCGCCACTTCGGGAGGTTTGCGATGATCTCGGCCGCGCCCTTCGCGGCGCGCTCGACCGTGCGCTCCACGGTGCGCTGGATCTGCTGCGGTCGGGTTCCAGCGGCCGCAACGCCCGCGGGCGAGGGCGCCACAGGTTCGAGGGGGCTTCCCCCCGCGATCTGCACTGCCGGCGCGGCCGGGGAGGAAGCAGAGGGCACGACGGCGGAGGCGGCCGAAGGCGCTGGCGATTCCTCGGGTGCCGGGGCCGATGTCGTCCACAGCGAGGTGAGCCAGCCGCCGACCTCGGCAAGCGGCTCGAGACGGAGCGCGTAGTAGCGCTTCTGTCCCTGGGCGCGCGTGGTCACGAGGCCCGCGTCGCGGAGGACCTTCAGGTGCTTCGACACCGTGGGCTGGCTTGCGTCGAGGGCCTCGACGAGCTCGCCCACCGCCTTGTCGCCGGCACAGAGTTCGCGAAGTATGTCCCTCCGCGTATGGTCAGCGATGACGGCGAAGATGTCTGTCATCATGACTCCAGCCTACCGACCTGCAACGCCCTTGGGCGCTCGCCTCAGTCGAACCACGCGTCCAGCCCGTAGAGGGGAAAGACTTCCCTCCGGGTCGCCATGATGGCCCGGTCCACGGCGTCGTTCGGGTTGAAGCCGATATCCCACGAACGCCACCACGTATCCGCTTCCTCCCCCATGCTCTCGGGGAGATCTTCACCGGGCAGGAGCCGCTCGGCGTGATGCTCGCGGACGTACTCGCGCCACGATTCCGGGACGGGAGTGCGCAGGTGGATGGGGTGACCGGCTGCGATGCCGACGAGATGCGTCCACACCCGGGGGACCACGTGGATCACGTCGTAGCCCCCTCCGCCGGTGGCGATCCAGCGGTCCGAGCAGAAGCGCGCGGCAAGCCGCGACACGGTGAGGGCCACCTCTCGCTGCGCGTCGATGCTTGTGCGAAGGTCCGCGAGCGGATCGCGGGCGTGGGAGTCGCAGCCGTGCTGGCTCACGATCACCTCGGGCCGGAATGCCTCGACGAGCGGCGGAACGATCGCGTGGAACGCCCGCAGCCAGCCGCCGTCGCCCGTTCTAGCAGGGAGGGCGACGTTGACGGCAGTCCCCGCGGCCTCCGGGCCCCCGATCTCGTCCGGGAAACCGGTCCCCGGGAACAGGGTGAGCCCGCTCTCGTGGAGTGAGATGGTCAGGACCCGCGGATCGTTCCAGAACACGCCCTGGGTCCCGTCCCCGTGGTGGACGTCGACGTCGACGTAGGCGACCCGCCCGACACCGCCGTCCAGCAGCCGCTGAATCGCGAGCGCGGCGTCGTTGTAGATGCAGAAGCCGCTCGCGTGGTCCGCTGCGGCGTGGTGCATGCCCCCAGCAAAGTTCACGGCATGCTGCGCACGGCCGTCCAGCACGGCGTCGGCGGCTTCGAGGGAACCGCCCGCGATCCGGGCGCTGGCCTCGTGCATCCCGGCGAAGGCCGGGTCGTCCTCCGTGCCGAGGCCACGTTCCGGAGCGGACGACGACGGGTCCTCGCTCACGCGGCGGACCGCGGCGATGTAGTCACGCGTGTGCACGGCGGCGAGCTCGTCATCGCTCGCGACGTGGGGCTCGACGACGGACACGCGCGGAAGGGAGAAGAGCCCCAAGTCCTCGCAGAGCCGAGCTGTCATGTCGAGCCGACTCGGATGCATGGGATGGCGGGGGCCGAAGTCGTAGGCGCAGAGCGCCTCGGACCACGCGACCCTCGTCTCGAAGTCCGGGCGGCGGGCCGCACCCGAGGCCGCGGGCGAGTGCTGCGTCGGTGCGGCGTCGGACATAAGCTCAGGCTACCGGACCCGCATGGTTTACTGGTCCGGTACGGCCTTCGGCCGCCCAACAGACCCGGCATGAAAGACGGTTGAGTGTGGTAGAGACGGAGTCGTCATGGCGGCCCACGCCGCCGCGCCAAAGCCTCGGCCCGCTGACCGGGCTGCGCGACTTCGTCGACCGGCTCGCCGCGTCGTCGCCCGCACGCCTCGCGCTCCTCGCGTTCTTCAGCGTGATCGTCTTCTTCACCCTCCTGCTGTCACTTCCGTTCGCTTCTGCCGACGGCCAGGTGACCCCTCTCCACGAGTCGCTCTTCACCGCGACGTCCGCCGTGTGCGTCACGGGCCTCACCGTCGTCTCGACGGCCACGCACTGGTCGACGTTCGGGCACGTTGTGATCCTCCTGGCCATCCAGATCGGCGGATTGGGCATCCTCACCCTCGCATCGGTCCTCTCGCTCGCGATGAGCCGGGGTTTGGGCGTCCGGGGCAAGCTCATCGCGCGGGAGGCGATGAACAATGCGGGGCGCCTCGGCGAGGTAGGCGGGCTCCTGCGGGTCGTCGTCGCCACTTCCGTGGTCGTGGAGGGCGTCCTGGCGCTCTTCCTCGCCCCAGCCTTCATGGCGCAGGGCGAGCAGTTCTGGCCTGCCGTCTGGCATGCCGTGTTCTATGCCATCTCCTCGTTCAACAACGCGGGCTTCACGCCGCACAGCAACGGCGTGGTCGCCTACCAGTACGACCTCTGGGTCCTCGTCCCGCTCATGGTCGGCGGCTTCATCGGAAGCCTCGGGTTCCCCGTGCTCCTCGTGTTCTTGCGCTTCAAGGCGCGCGCCCGCTTCTGGACCCTCCACGCCAAGCTCACGATCGTCGTCTCGATCATCCTGCTCGTGGCCGGCGCCATCCTCTGGGGTGCGATGGAATGGAACAACACGCAGACCATTGGGAGCATGCCCTCGGGCGAGAAGGTCGTGCAGGCAATCTTCGCGTCCGTCATGACGCGATCGCTCGGATTCAACCTCGTCGACATGAACCACCTCACGCCGTCGACGCTCCTGCTCTCTGACGCGCTCATGTTCGCGGGCGGCGGGTCGGCGTCCACGGCGGGCGGCATCAAGGTCACGACCGTCGCGGTCATGTTCCTCGCGATCGTTGCCGAGGCACGCGGGGACCGCGACGTGCGCGCGTTCGGGCGGACCATCCCGCAGGAGATCATGCGGCTGGCCATCAGCGTGATCGTCATGGCGGCCACGCTCCTCATGGTCGCGTGCCTGCTCCTGCTCGCGATCTCCGGACAGAGCCTGGATCGGGTCCTCTTCGACTCGGTCTCCGCGTTCGCGACCGTCGGGCTCAGCACCGGGCTCACCTCGGAGCTCCCGCCAGCCGGGGTCTACATCCTCACCGCGCTCATGTTCTTCGGACGCGTGGGCACCATCACGATGGCAACCGCACTGTCCCTGCGCCAGCGCAGATCGCTGTACCACTATCCGGAAGAGAGGCCGATCATTGGCTGACAAGAATCCCCCGGGCCGGCCCCACCCGAACGCGCCGGTTCTCGTCATCGGGCTGGGGCGCTTCGGTGCGGCCACCGCCCAGCAGCTCGTCAAGCAGGGCCGCGAGGTGCTCGCGATCGAGCGCGATCGGGATCTGGTCGAGACCTGGGCACCTGTCCTGACGCACGCCGTCCAAGCCGATGCGACCAACATCGAGTCCCTGCGCCAGCTCGGCGCCCAGGAGTTCCGTTCGGCGGTGGTGGGCGTGGGGACCTCGATCGAGTCCTCGGTCCTCATCACGGCGAACCTCGTGGACCTCGGCATCGAACACCTCTGGGCGAAGGCGATCACGCCGTCGCACGGCAAGATCCTCTCCCGCATCGGGGCGAACCACGTCATCTATCCCGAGGCCGACGCCGGGGTGCGCACCGCCCACCTCGTGAGCGGCCGCATGCTGGACTTCATCGAATTCGACGACGACTTCGCCATCGTCAAGATGTACCCCCCGAAGGAGACCCAAGGGTTTACCCTCGCCGAGTCCCAGGTGCGGGCGAAGTACGGCGTGACGATCGTGGGCGTCAAGAGTCCCGGCGAGGACTTCACCTACGCGCAGCCGCACACGAAGGTCAGCAGCCGCGACATGCTCATCGTCTCGGGCCACGTCGACCTGCTCGAACGCTTCGCGGCGCGCCCCTGATTCCTGGTCTTCCGGCTTAACGGGTAAGGCGCTGGCAGATGCGGGGAAGGTGGGGGACCAATATCCGCCTCTGCCAGCGCCGTGCGACCGCTTGGGGGAAGCGGCCGCTCCATCACTCGCACCCTGTGAGGTACTTAAAACAGTAGGCAGCCTTCTTGGGAGTAGGCCTCAGCGAAGTTGTGAAGAAGCTGGGAATGCGCGCGGGGTGCGACGGCTGGCAGGATGGGCACATGAGCAACAAGATCGCCTTCCTCGGCTGCGGCTCCATGAACGAGGCCATCATGGCCGGCCTCCTGTCCGCAGGCTTCCCCAAGACCGAGGTGACGGCGACGGTCCGCCGACGCGAGCGCGCCGCGGAGCTGGCCAAGCGCTACGGCGTCACTGTCATGGCCACCGGCGAAGAGGACGACGCGAACCAACAGGCCGTCCGCGGGGCCTCGCTCGTGATCCTCGGAGTCAAGCCTGTCGGGATTGCCGACCTCGCGCGCAGGATCGCCCCCGCGCTCTCGCCGACGGCCGTCGTCGTCAGCGTTGCCGCCGCGGTCTCGATAGCCCAACTCGAACGGGCCCTCCCTGAGGGGCAGGCTGTGATCCGCACGATGCCCAACACTCCGGCGCGGGTCGGGCGAGGCGTCGTCTCCGTCTCTGGCGGCACGCACGCCACGCGGGAGCAGATCGAGAAGGTCAAAGGCCTGTTCGACAGCCTCGGGCTCGTCGTCGAGGTTCCCGAGGACCAGGTCGACGCCGTCAGCGCAGTGAGCGGGTCCGGGCCGGCGTACGCGTTCTACCTCGCCGAGGCGATGGCCGACGCCGGGACCCGGCTCGGCCTCGACCCGGAGCTCTCACTCCGCCTCGCGCGGGAGACCGTCGTGGGCGCGGGCTTCATGCTCGCCGAACCCGGGGCCGATCCGATCGCGTTGCGTCGAGCGGTGACGAGCCCCAATGGGACGACGGAACGTGCGATCGCAACGTTCGACGAGCGGGGCCTCCCGGGCATCATCGCCGACGGCGCCCGGGCCGCAGCAGAGCGTTCGAAGGACATCACGCGCGAGCTGGGCTGAGCCGCCCCTTCGCTGGCACAGCTCCCAGCTGCTTTTCAGGCTGGAGCGAGGGTTTGCCCAGCCAGGGTTCCTACACTCGAATCACTCATTAGGTGCGAGTGATGGGTCCTTCCGGTTCGCCGGAACGGGCCCGGGCGCCGGGCGGGTGCAGGAGATTCCCCCCAAAGTTTCCTGCGCGACCCGCCCGGCGTTGCTCGTTTAAGCTGCTCGCAGGGCGGGGAGCGGCCCGGGCAGACGCACGACGCCGGAGCTACCGCGCGCGCTGCTGGGCACCGCTCCGATCCGTGAGCTGCCCGAGATGCCTCCGCGCGAACTCGAGGGTCGTGCCGAGCATCTCCTCGCGCTCCCCCGCGAAGCGCGCCTTGCGCGTGCTGATCTCCGCCACGATCACGCCGTCGAACGCCGAATCCGCAAGGTAGGCGAGGCATTCTCCGACGCGCTGGGTCCCTTCGCCCGGAAGCAGATGCTCGTCCCGGAACGAGCCGCCCGAGCCGTCCGTGAGGTGGATGTGGCGCACCGTGTCACCGAGGGACTTGAGCGCTTCCAAACTGTCTTCCCGGGCCGTCGCAGCATGGGAGAAGTCCCACGTCACGTCTCGGTACCCCTGGCCTACGGGGTCCCAGTGCGGGAGGTAGGCCCGCGCGTCGCGGCCCCGCACCCGCCACGGGTACATGTTCTCGACGGCGATGTGCACCTCGTACTCCTCGGCGAGGTCCCGGACCCCGATCGTGAAGCCGTCGGCGTAGCCGGTCTGCCACCGGAAGGGCGGGTGCACGACCACGGTGTCGCAGCCTACCTCCCGCGCCATCGCGCACGACCGGCGGATCTTGTTCCACGCGCCGCCCCACACCTGCTGGGTCAGCAGAAGCGTCGGCGCGTGGATCGAGACGATCGGCTGGTCGTATCGCTCCGAGAGCTGGATGAGGGCCTGCGGCTCCTGACTGGTCGCATTGTTGGTCACCATGACCTCGACGCCGTCGTAGCCGAGGTCGGCTGCACATGCGAACGCGTCGTGGACGCTCAACGGGTAGACGGATGCGCTCGAGAGCGCTACTGGGACCTCCGGCATACCATCTGCTTTCCGCCAGTGCGGCTGATCGGCGCCGTTCACTGGGCGCTCCAGGCTGGGTGCTGCATTTCGATGCGTCGGCGCTCGCTCGCGATCGGCCGGATGTGGTCGGGTGGAGCGAGCGGCCCGTCGAAGACGAGCTGGTCAAGACGGCGCAGTATGAGCCCTTCGCGAAGGGCCCACGGGCAGATTTCGAGCTCCTCGACGTGGAAGAGCTCCATCGCGGCCTCCGCGACGAGCGCCCCGGCGAGGACCTGAAGCGCGCGCGCCTCGGAAACCCCGGGCAGGTGGACCCTGTCGGCGGAGGACATGGCAGAAATCCGCTGCGTCCAGATCCCGAGGTCGGTGTGCTGCAGGACTCGGCGGACATAGGGGCCGGCCGCGCTGGGTGCTGCCCCCGCAATCCGGGCGAGGGATCGGAACGTCTTCGACGTGCCGGTCACGAGCGTCGGCTGGCCGAGTTCTTGGAACGCGCGGACCACCGGCTTGAGCGTTGAGCGGATGTAGCGCCGGAGTTCCTTGACTGACTTCGCGGAAGGGGGGTCCTCCGGGAGCCAGTCGCGCGTGAGCCGCTGGGCGCCGAGCGGCACGGATTCGGCGATGTCCGGGAGCGAGTCGTTGCCCATGGCCATCTCGAACGATCCGCCCCCGATGTCGAGGGACAGGATCTTCTCACGTCCCCAGCCATACCAGCGGCGCACAGCGAAGAAAGTCATCGCGGCCTCCTCGCGCCCAGTGAGCTCCTGAAGAGTCACGCCCGTCTCGCGGTGGATCCGCTCGATCACGGCCTCGCCGTTCTCGGCCTCGCGGATGGCCGACGTGCAGAACGCGAGCAGGTCCTCCGCGTCGTGGCGGCCCGCGAAGTCCCATGCCTCGTGGACGAAGTCGATGAGCTCGTGCTGGCCCTCCTCGCTGATGCTGCCGTCGTCGTCGAGGTGCTTCACGAGGGAGAGCGATCGCTTGTGCGAGGCGAACGCGACGGGCTGCGCGCCGGGATGGGCGTCCACCAAGAGGAGGTGCACGGTGTTCGAACCGATGTCGAGGACGCCTAGACGCATGAGCCTATTATTCCCCGCCCGTCCCCGGGGCGCTGTCCCGCGCCGCGTCGATCTCTTCTTCGGTTGCTGGCCTGAAGTCCTTCAGGATCGCCGCGATCTGCTCGGCGGCGAGTTCGAATCCGAACGCGCTCCCGGGATTGAGCACGACGCCGAGTTCGGCACCGAGATTCTGGAGCAGCAACGCGCCCTGGGTCGTGACGACGGTGGGCGCGTGCTCCAGGAAGTCCGGTCGGATCCGCGCCGCGTCGGTGAACGCCGCGACGAGAGGCTTGCCCTCGGAGTTCGTCAGGACGAGGGGCTCGACGTATTCGGTCTGGCCAGGGACGGGCTCCGGGACGAGGAGGCACACGAGGCTGTTGAGGAACAGGAGCACGGGCTCCGAGCTGTCCGCCTCACCCTTCGATGCCGCATCGAGCGCGACCTCGAGGTCAGTGAGGGGGGTCGGATCAAGGTGGGGGGCCGACGATGGCGAGGGTTCGGCTCCCGCCGTCGCCCCGCCGTCGTCCGCGCCGGCCTGGGGGAATCCTTGCTCCTCGCTCATTTGGCGCCTGCCTTGGCGCGGGTGCCGCCCCCAGCCCGGCGCGGGGCACGCTTGACCGGTCCCTTGGCCCGCTTCTCGGCGAGGAGTTCGACGGCGCGCTCGCGGGTGAGCTCCTCGATCGCTGTGGCCCGCGGCACCGTGATGTTCGTGACTCCGTCCGTGATGTACGGGCCGAAGCGGCCCTCCTTCACGACGATCGGCTTGCCCGACTCGGGGTCGTCGCCGAACTCCGCGAGCGGCGCTGCGGCTGTTCGGCCGCCGCGTGTCTTCGGCTGCGCATAGATCGTGAGCGCGTCCTCGAGAGTGATCGTGAAGATCTCCTCCTCGCTCCCGATCGACCGCGAATCCGTGCCCTTCTTGAGGTACGGGCCGAAGCGGCCGTTCTGCACGGTGATGACGTTGCCTTCCTCGTCCTTGCCCAGGACCCGCGGCAGGCTCATGAGCTTGAGCGCGTCGTCGAGCGTGACCGTGTCGACGCTCATCGACTTGAAGAGGGACGCGGTGCGGGGCTTGACCTTGGCAGGCTTCTTGGGCGGCTTCGGCTTGCCGTTCTTGTAGTACTCGACCGGCTGGGCGGCGAGCTGCTCGGGGGTGGGCTCGGCGATCACTTCGGTGACGTAGGCGCCATAGCGCCCGTTCTTCGCGACGACGACGTGGCCCGTGTGCGGATCGGTGCCCAGGACGCGCTCATCGGGACCCGCGCTCTCCATGAGCTCCCGGGCCTTCTCGGCCGTCAGCTCGTCGGGAGCGAGGTCCTCGGGGACGTTCGCCCGTTCGGGCACCGTGCCCTCGGGCGCGTCCGCGGGCAGGGGCTTTTCGAGGTAGGGGCCGTACTTCCCGACGCGCAGCACGATGCCGGGCGCGATCTCGACGGAGTTGACGAGCCGCGCGTCGATCTCGCCGAGGCCGTTGACGATCGTCGTGAGCCCCGGCTTGCCCTCGCCGCCGAAGTAGAAGTCGCTGAGCCACTCGGCCCCGGCCTGCTGCCCGGCTGCGATGCGGTCGAGATCTTCCTCCATCTCAGCTGTGAAGTCGTAGTCGACGTAGTCGTGGAAGTAGTCCTCGAGGAGCCGGACCACCGAGAACGCGATCCAGCTCGGGACGAGTGCGTTCCCACGCGTCCGGACGTAGCCGCGGTCCATGATGGTCGAGATCGTGGCCGCGTAGGTCGACGGGCGCCCGATGCCCCGCTCCTCCAGCGTCTTCACGAGCGATGCTTCCGTGTAGCGCGGCGGCGGGGACGTCTGGTGCCCGTTCGGGGCGAGCTCGAGGGCCTCGAGCGGCTGTCCCTTGCTGAGCGCAGGAAGGCGGCCGCCGTCAGTGCCTCCTGAACCGTTCTCGGTATCCTCGCGGACCTCGTCGCGCCCTTCCTCGTAGGCGGCAAGGAAGCCGCGGAACGTAATGACCGTTCCCGAGGCCGAGAATTCGGCGTCGCGTCCCGCAGCCTCGCCGGACGTCGCCACGGCGCCGAGGCGCACGGTCGCGGTCGAGCCCTTCGCGTCCTCCATCTGGGAGGCGACGGTACGCTTCCAGATGAGCTCGTAGAGCCGGAACTCGTCACCACGGAGTTCCTTGGCGACCTGGGCCGGCGTGCGGAACGAGTCGCCGGCGGGCCGGATGGCCTCGTGGGCCTCTTGGGCGTTCTTTGCCTTCGAGGCGTAGACGCGGGGACGCTGCGGGATGTAGTCCGGCCCGTACAGCTCGGACGCCTGACGCCGCGCCGCACCCACGGCCTGGTCGCTGAGCGCGGTCGAGTCCGTACGCATGTACGTGATGTACCCGTTCTCGTACAGTCGCTGCGCGACCTGCATCGTCACCCGAGCGGAGAACCGGAGCTTGCGGGCCGCCTCCTGCTGGAGGGTCGACGTCGTGAACGGAGCGGCCGGGCGCCGCGTGTACGGCTTCTCCTCGACCGAACGGACAGAGAACGCCGCGTCCTCGAGGCCCGCGGCGAGGGCCCGGGCCGCGACCTCGTCGAGGAGCACGGCGTTTCGGGCCGTGAGGTTCCCGCGATCATCGAAATCGCGCCCAGAAGCGACTTTCTTGCCGTCTACCGCGGCAAGGCGTGCCTGGAAGCGCTGGCCCGCGCCGCCGTCGTCCGTTCCTGCAGCCTGCGGAGCGAGCGTGGCGGTGAGGTCCCAGTAGTCTGCCGCCCGGAACGCCATCCGCTCGCGCTCGCGTTCGACGACGAGGCGCGTCGCCACCGACTGCACGCGGCCAGCGGACAGTCCGCCCGCAACCTTGCGCCACAGAACGGGGGAGATTTCGTAGCCGTAGAGGCGGTCGAGGACGCGGCGGGTCTCCTGCGCGTCGACGAGCGACTCGTCGACGTCGCGCAGCTCGGCCATGGCGCGCTGGATCGCTTCTTTCGTGATCTCGGGGAACGTGAGGCGGTGCACCGGCACCTTCGGCTTGAGCACCTCGAGCAGGTGCCACGCGATGGCTTCGCCTTCGCGGTCACCGTCAGTCGCGAGGAAGAGCTCGTCGGCGTCCTTGAGCTTTGCCTTGAGCTCTGCGACCTTCTTCTTCTTGTCCGGCGAGACCACGTAGTAGGGCTCGAAGTTGTGCTCGATGTCCACGGCGAACTTCCCGAGCGAACTCTTCTTGAGCTCGGCGGGGAGATCGGAGGGCTGAGGCAAGTCGCGGATGTGACCCATGGAGGCGTCGACCTCGAAGCCCTCGCCCAGGTACTGGGCGATGGTCTTGCTCTTGGCCGGCGACTCCACAATCACGAGCTTCTTGCCGGATCTAGCCTTCGTGGCCACGCTACTCCTCAGGACAACAATCGATGCAGGGCAGGCGGCTCAAGGCCACCCCCGGCGCGAACGCCCATCGACACGATGGCGCCTCCGCGCAAGTCCCTAGTTCACCATACGACGGCGCTCGGAATGCAAGTGGGGACGTTCGCCCTGTGGATAAGGCGGCCAGATTTCGTTCAGGCAGGACGCGCGGCCGTGGACTTCGGAGCCGTCCGGCGTGCGGACGGCTTGCTCGGCGCCTCCGCCGCCTCCCGGACCTCGGGGAGCATGGACCACAGCACGTACATGCGCTCGGTTCCGGGCGGCGTCGCGTCGATCTCCTCCTGGTCCTCGACGGAAGCCTGATCGAACTCGTCGAGCAGCTCCGACATGCGCCGCTTGAACTCGGCACGCTGCTCGAGGCTCAGCTTCAGCACGTTGCCCGAGACCATCATGACCGGTGACTCGTCCGGCTCCCCTCGCCGGCGCGCGGCGTCGCGGTGCTTCGCGTGGCTCGCGATGCGCTTGCGCAGGGCATCGAGCTCCATGTCGACAATCGCGAGCCCTGGCGTCTGTCCCGTCGTCGCGGTGTCGAGGTTGAGATCGGTGCCGGCCGCCTTCCAGCGCCGCTCGCGCCCGTCGCCGTCGTTCGGCGCGTCCACCACGATGCCCCACTTCTTGAGTGCCCTCAGGTGGTAGCTCATCGCGCTGGGCGTGAGGCCCGTGAACGCAGCGAGTTCGGTCGCCGTCCAGCTCTTCTGGCTCGAGTACAGCTCATTGATGGCTGCGAGCCGCGCTCCGTGGGCCAGCGCCCTGATCGCCTTCGGGTCCGTGATCCGCACGGGGTTCTCGGTGCGGGGACTGCGCTTCTTCTCGGTCATGTGCTTCTTACTTCGTGGGGTGTGGGTGTTATTTACGCCACATCTCTCCAAGGATGTCAAACTATGCCTTCACAAGGAACCCGTCCACCGTCAACTCCTTCACCTCGCGCAGGAGACCACGGCGGAAGTCCTCGTCGTCGCGCCCCAAGAGCGCGCCGAGCGCGCCCACGATCTGCCCGACGCTGAGCTGGCCGTCGCAGGCCGAGACAAACCCCGCTTGCTCGGTGCTCAGGAGTGAGGTTCGGCGGAAGCCTGCGCCTTGCCGCAGAAGAATGACCCCCGGGTGCTCGGCACCCGGCCTCTGGTGGCGCTCCTCCGTGACGTCGTCCGCGACGACGAGGTGGCTGGCCGCTAGACCCTCGGGCCCGAGGCGCTCCAGCCAGTCGGCGCGCTCGACCGCGGCCTGCCAGTAAGGGCCGAGGGGCTGCTCGAGAGGATGGGCCAGCTCTTCGTAGCGGCCGATCCGGGCTTGACCGGCATGGGGACGGCGGAACCACAGCATGCCGAAGCCGATGCCCGAGGTGCGCCGCGAGGCGAAGTCCTCGAGGTAGGCAGCGTACGAGCGGGCGTAGGACGCAACGTCCCGCTGCTCCGAGGCGTCCTGGAGCCACGTTTCGGCATACTGCTCGGGGCCGACGAGCTCACGCTGGACGACCCACGCATCGAGGTCCGCCGGCACCCACGAACGGACGCGCTCCTGCCACTCGGAACCCTCGCGGACCTCCCAATTGCCGAGCAACTGGGCAGTTCCCCCCTCGGCGAGGACATCAGCCAGGCTCGAGACGAGTCCGGCAACCAGCTGGTCCCCGGCGAGGCCTCCGTCCCTGTACGTGAACTGATCTTCCGGTGTCTCGCCCTCCACACGCGGAGTGATCACGAACGGAGGGTTCGAAACCACCATGTCGAAGCGCTCGCCCCTGACCGGTTCGAGGAGCGAGCCGAGCCGAAGCTCGACCCGGTCGTCGGGATGTCCTGGATCCAGTCCCAGCGCCGGGGCGTTGAGCAGGAGGTTGAAGCGGGTGAAGGCGAGTGCACGCTCGGAGATGTCGGTGGCGACGACGTGACGTGCGTGCCGCAGCAGGTGGAACGTCTGGATTCCGCACCCTGTCCCGAGGTCCAGGGCCCTCTCGACGGGACGGCGCGCCGTGGACTGAATGAGGGTCGCGGAGGCATGGCCGATCCCCAGCACATGGTCCTTGCGGAGCACCCCTGCCCGCTGGTGGGCCGCGAGGTCGGAAGCGACCCAGAGACGGACTTCCCCGTCCCCTTCGTCCCACGCGTAAGGGCGGAGGTCGACACTGGCACGAAGGGAAGGAGGGTCTGCCTCCCCTTCAGCCTCGACGAGCCCGAGCGCGAGGAGACCCTCAGCCCCGAGGGTCGGGAAGGCGTGTCCGAGTTCCTCGGCCCCCACGTTCTGACCGAGCAGGAAGCAGCGCACGACGGTGACCAGCCCACCCGACCGGATTGCTCGAGCGTCCCGGCCCCTGCGCTCGAGCGCCACGACAGCCGGAACGATCTGATCTCGCGCGAGCGCCGCGTGGGCTGCCGGGCCCAGGAGATCCGCAACACCGTCGACGGTGTAGCCGAGAGCATTGAGGTCGGCGGCGAGCGCCCGGAGGAGCCGAGGATCCCCCGAGCTGGGCGCGGCGAGGGCCCGGAAGTCCACGCTCACGCCTGCGGCATCTGGCTGAAGGCCGCGGTCGCGGGGTCCGCTCCAATCCGGGAACCCGAATCGAGAGCGTCGATGGCTGCGACTTCCCCCGGTGCGAGCGCGAGCGCCGCGGCGGCGAAGTTCTCCCGCATGCGCTCGGCGCTCGTGGTCTTCGGAATCACGATCGTGCCGTGCGCGAGGTGCCACGCGAGCACCACTTGGGCGGGTGTCGCGTCGTGGGCGCGGGCGGCCTCAACCACAGGCTCGGCGTCGAGGTCCTGGCCCTGGCCAAGCGGGCTGTACGCCTCGACTGCGATTCCCGCCTCGCGCGTGCGCCGCGCCGTCGACGGCTGTTGGAATGTCGGGTGGAGCTCGATCTGGTTCACCGCCGGCACGACGTCCGCTTCGCCGAGAAGGCGGTCGAGATGATCCGGGAGGAAGTTCGAGACACCGATCGTCCTCGCCTCGCCACGAGCGTAGATCTGCTCGAGTTCCTTCCACGCGCTCACGTAGAGGCCCTGGGACGGCACCGGCCAGTGGATGAGGTAGAGGTCGATCACGTCCAGCCCCAGGGCGCGTCGGCTCGCGTCGAAGGCCTCGCGTGGGTTGCCCTGTTCCCCGTTGCGGAGCTTCGTCGTGACGAACACCTCCTCGCGGGGGATCCCGCTCGCGCGCAGCGCCGCGCCGACCCCTGCCTCGTTCTGGTAGGCGGCCGCAGTGTCGATGTGCCGGTAGCCGGCCTCGAGCGCAGCTTCGACCGCAGCCTGGGTCTCCTCGGAGGGCACCTGAAACACGCCGAATCCAAGCTGCGGGATCTCGACGCCGTTGTTGAGGCTCACCTTGCTGACTGCATCACGCCGGCCCACGGAGACTCCTTCGCTGAATGATGGCTCTCTGTCCACGCTATAACGAGTTCCCGAGCCCCTTCGCCCCGAAACCATCGGCCGCCGAAAGAGGCCTTGGCGCCCACGTTGTGCCTCTGGCGCAGATGACTCAGCGGGAGCATGATCGAAAAGAGGACGAGGAGGTGGACTGTGCCGCGCCGAGGTCCGAGCACAAGAGACTGTGGCCGGCAGACCGTCCGCGCCGTGGCGGTGCTGGTGGCCGTGGCGGCAGGCCTCGCCGGCTGTGCCTACTCGTACGACGACGGGCTCCCGCCCCTCGGTGAGCGATCGACGCCGTCGTCGGCTCCCCCAGCGCCGACCTTCCACCGGCTGCCCGCACCGGACGTGACTGACCCGCCCTTGCACGACTGGACCCCGGACATGGTGGCCTCCTGGGCCGAGACCGCCCTGCCCGACCAGAGGGGACTCTCGTTCGGCTTCGGCTACGGCATCGTCCTCCAGGGCGAGCCGGTCATCTCCAGCAGCGCCGTCCCCGGCGGAACGATCACTCTCGAGTTCGAGTGCCGCGGAGGCCCAGCGGCGCACCTCACCCTTGAGCTCGCGGGCACGGCAATTGTCGATTCCGACTATGCCTGCGGCCAGATGTGGGTGAGGACGTTCGTCGCACCGCAGGACGCGGTGGCCAACGTCACCGCCTCGGCGGTCGGCGGGAACGCCGCCGCCTATGCGTTCCGCGTCGTCAAGCGCTGAACCTCTGGAGCACACCCCTCGGGGCAGCGGAGCGGATCGGGGCCGGCGGCGCAGTCCCGGCAGAACAGGGTCAGTTCTCTGCAGGCTGGATTTTCGCAGTTGTGAAAGTCGCTCGTGGGCGCTTCGCAGCGAGCGCACTGTCCGATCTCGACCGCGTGCTCGCTGAACTCGACATGCATCCGCCTGTCGAAGACGTACAGGGAGCCCTCCCAGAGGCCGGCGTCGTGGAAGGCCTCTCCGTAACGGACGATTCCGCCGTCGAGCTGGTAGACCTCCCGGAAGCCCCGGCGCCGCATGAGGGCAGAGAGGACTTCGCAGCGGACGCCGCCCGTGCAATAGGTCACGACCGGCTTGTCCTTGAGATCGTCATACGCGCCCGAATCGAGCTCGCGAATGAAATCGCGGGTCGTCTCGACATCCGGCACCACGGCGCCCTTGAACCGTCCGATCTGGGCCTCGAACGAATTCCGCCCGTCGAAGAACACGACGTCACGCCCCTCGGCGCGCTCGGAGTCGACGAGCTCGTGAAGCCCCTCCGGAGTGAGCCGCGTTCCCCCGCCCACCACGCCTTCGGCGTCGACCTCGAGCTCCTCCGGCGCACCGAACGAAACGAGCTCTGGGCGCACCTTCACGCTCAGGCGAGGAAAGTCCTCAGCACCCCCATCGGACCATTTGACGTCCATTCCGCGAAAGCCGGGATACTCCTTTGTCGCACGCACATAGCGCTTCACTGCGGCGAGGTCGCCGCCCACCGTCGCGTTGATTCCATGGGGCGAAACGATGATCCGTCCCCGCAGCCCGAGCGCCTCGCAGAGGGCCCGCTGCCACAGCCGCACGGCCTCGGGGTCTGGCAGAGGAGTGAAGCAGTAGAAGAGGACGATTCGGTTCAAAGCCACGCATTCAAGGGTACCGAGCGCAACGAAGGGGCTCCGGTGGCCGACGGATTGCCGCGGAGTGACAGTTGCATCACGAGGCTTATCAGGAACTCGTGGCGCCGGTATCGTCATGCCTATGGCAGAGGCAGAGCTCAAGGATCTTCTGGTCACGTGGGTGGAGGGCTGGGCCTCGTCACGCCACTATCCGACGCAGTCCGTCGGCAGCTTCCCCGCTGCGCAATTGACCGACCGTACCGGCGACTGGGTCGCGTTCGCCGCTGAACCCTCCGATGAGGACTTCCGCCGGCTCGCCGAATTCATGTCTTCGAGCCGGGACCGCATCCTGACGATCCTCACAGACAATCACCTCCGCTTCCGGACCCTTGCCGAGCAGCACGGGCTCGCCGTGCTGGGCGCGGACCAGGAGCTCATGGTCATGGACTTCGAAGGCAAGGACGTCGAGGATCCCTGGCTCAACGACGACGAGCTCAAGCTCAAGACCGATATCGAAGACAGGGCCGCAACGGTCACCGTGGCGACGGACGACGGCGAACTCGCCGCGAGCGGGCACGTCGCCGTAGCGGATGGGTTCGCTGTCTTCGACCGCATTGTCACCGAGCCGAAGTACCGTCGGCGGGGGCTCGGCTCTTTCGTCATGCGAGCGCTCACTGCAGCCGTGAGCGGGCACGGAGCCGATCAGGGGCTTCTCATTGCCTCTATCGATGGCCAGCACCTCTACCATCACCTCGGCTGGAGCGATGTGTCGGGCGTCCTCATGCTCAAGAACCCGAGCAATCCGGACGGCCCCTCCCTCAACGACTGACCCCCTCCGGACGGCATTTCCCGCCCCACCGGCAGTTCCCGCCCCACCGCCCGACGACTGCGAGACCGCAGCCATCGCGGGTGGCTGGCAGAATGCTGGGGTGGCGCAGCACGATTCTCTGATTCCGCTCCTTGGGAGAACCCCTCACCCTGAGCAACTGCGTCACGTCCGCCGTCTGCCTGCACGAGACGCCCGGACAGCTCCGTGGCCCGAGTGGGTCCACCCCGATCTCGTCCATGCCTATGGCCGTCTCGGGGTCGTGGAACCGTACACCCATCAAATCGAAGCGGCTGATCATGCGCAGGCTGGGCGACACGTCGTGGTTGCCACGGGGACGGCGTCCGGGAAGTCGCTGGCTTATCAGCTCCCGGCACTCAACGCAGTCCACCGCTCGGAACTGCGGGTACTGGCCGAACCCGGGCGCGTACACGATGACGGCGCCGTGGTCCTGTACCTCTCGCCGACCAAGGCCCTCGCCGCCGACCAGCTTTCCTCGATCCGAGCTCTCCGGCTCCCCACGGTGAGGGCCGAGACGTACGACGGCGACACCGACCAGTCCGCTCGCCGCTGGATTCGGGAGCACGCGAACGTCATCCTCGCCAACCCGGACATGCTGCATTACGGCGTGCTTCCCAACCACTCCTGGTGGTCCGCGTTCTTCCGCCGCCTCCGGTTCGTTGTCATCGACGAAGCCCACAGCTATCGCGGTGTCTTCGGCTCTCACGTAGCCAACCTCCTCCGCAGGCTCCGGCGGGTCTGCTCGTACTACGGTGCAGAGCCAGTCTTCATCGCGGCATCCGCCACGACCACCGAGCCGGAGACGTCGCTGGCGAGACTCATCGGTGCTCCCGTCGTCGCCGTAACCGACGACGGGTCTCCCCACGGGGCAACCGAAGTCGCTTTCTGGGAGCCCGCTCTGACTGAGGCCCGGGGCGAGAACGGGGCGCCGCAACGACGCACCGCTGTCGCGGAGGCCTCCGACCTGCTGGCCAACCTCGTGTCCTCCCGGGTACGCACCATTGCGTTCATCAAGTCCCGACGTGGCGCCGAAGCCATCTCCTCGATCACCCAGCGGCTTCTCGACGAGGTCGACCCAAGTCTTCCCGGGCGGGTTGCTGCTTACCGCTCCGGCTACCTTCCCGAGGAACGCCGAGAACTCGAGCGCCGTTTGAGGACTGGCGAACTGCTCGGGATCGCGAGCACCTCGGCACTCGAGCTGGGCATCGACATCTCGGGGCTCGACGCCGTACTCGTCGCCGGCTGGCCGGGGACCCGGGCATCGCTCTTCCAACAGATCGGCCGCGCGGGTCGCGCCGGCCAGGACGCGCTCGCGGCGTTCGTCGCGAGCGACGATCCGCTCGACACGTATCTCGTCAACCATCCCGAGGCGATCTTCGACGTCCCCGTCGAGGCCACTGTCTTCGATCCCTCGAACCCCTACGTTCTGGGACCCCACCTTTGCGCCGCGGCGGCCGAGAGGCCCCTGACGCGCGCCGATCTCGAGCTCTTCGGCCCGGCGGCCGAAGGCATCCTCGGGCAGCTCGAACGGCAGGGGCTCCTCCGGCGTCGAACGTCGGGGTGGTTCTGGACCCACCCGGAGAGCGCGGCGGGCATGGTGAGCCTTCGGGCAGACGGCGGCGGTCCGGTCCAGATCATCGACTCCGAAACGGGCCAAGTGCTGGGCTCGATGGACTCGCCCCAGACGCACTATCAGGCGCATCAGGGCGCGATCTATGTGCACCAGGGTGCGAGCTATCTGGTTGAGGAGCTCAACGAGGCCGAGCACT
The DNA here is from genome assembly GCF_036848755.1 of Sinomonas sp. Lineage (NCBI taxonomy): Bacteria > Bacillati > Actinomycetota > Actinomycetes > Micrococcales > Micrococcaceae > Sinomonas > Sinomonas sp. The sequence goes on from NZ_DAIUJO010000021.1 coordinate 29,115, forward strand.
GCGTGGTGGTGCGCCGAGTCAATCCGGACTACTACACGACCGCACGGGACATCACCCAGATCGAGGTGCTGTCGGAGACGACAAGCGAAGCATGGGGGCCCGTCGCCGTGCACTTCGGAGAGGTCAAGGTCACGACTCAAGTCGTCTCCTTCCAGCGCAAGGCGCTTGTCTCCAATGAGGTTCTCGGCGAGGAGCCGCTCGACCTCGGGGCGAGAGAGCTCTTCACCAAGGCCGTGTGGTTCACCATGGACAACCGCAATCTGTTCGCGGCGGGGCTGATCGAAGCGCAGTTCCCGGGTGCCCTCCACGCAGCCGAGCACGCAGCAATCGGCCTCCTCCCCCTCGTCGCCTCCAGCGATCGCTGGGACGTCGGGGGTGTGTCGACTGCGCTGCATGCGGACACCGAGGAACCGACCATCTTCGTCTATGACGGCCATCCGGGCGGGGCGGGGTTCGCGGAACGAGGGTTCGAACGCGCACGCGAGTGGCTTTCAGCGACGAAGGCAGCCATTGAGGCATGCGAATGCCCGTCCGGGTGCCCCTCCTGCGTCCAAAGCCCAAAATGCGGCAACAAGAACAACCCCCTCGACAAGGCAGGAGCGATCCTCCTGCTCGGCGCGCTTCTCCGAGAGGCCGAGAGGGCCAAGGTAGGTGTGGGACCGGCACCCTGGTAGCCCGCCCCGAATCACGGCGGCTGGCCCGCCCGGGCTCGGCCCTCGGCCCGGAGTCCCGCGACGGCGTCCTCACCCCGGACCACCACTCGGACGATCGCTCCGGGCGCCTCGATCTCGCACGAGACGACCCTGGCTGAGTTGAGCAGGGCGACGTCCTCCGCCGACGCGCACGTCCCACCGCGCCCGAGGCCTCGCTCGGCGTCTGCCGCAGCCAACGCCGCGAGGTCGGCCGCACGTGCTGCTCGTTCGCCGGCAATGGCGCCCTGCGACACGAGCACCGCCCCCGAACACCCGGCGATCGCAACAAGTGCGAGAGCCAAAGCCAAGATCGTCCCCGCTCCCCTGTCGGAACTCTCCGATCGTGACGACTGCTCCGCCGGTGAAGGCCCCGCAGGCACCACCGCAGTGCTCCGTGGCACCGCCGCACTGCACGCTGCGGCAGTCTCCCACGCCGTCCTCAGTGGACGTGAGCGGCTCATGGTGAAGACTCCAGACGGACGGATGCTGTCGCTTGGGCGACGAGCCCGCCAGCAACTGCGAGTGGGCCGGGCACCGGCAGACCCGCCGTGGCCTTGACCGTCGACCCATCCACCTCAACGGTGAAGGTGGCAGTGGCGCCCGCGATCGTGCGCGCGAGAGCACCGGCCGTTTCAGGGGACTCACCACGTGCGATCTCCCTCGCGGCACCCCGAACAGCCTCCTCCACCTTGAGCTGGGTGAGACCCGCGCTGAGGGCAGTCAAGATCATCCCCAGAAGGGCAACGACGAGCAGGGTCCCCACAGCGAGTTCGGCCGTGACCGCTCCCCCCGATCGGCGGCCGGGAGGGGGCGGTGTCTCGACCGCCGCCTCCCGGCCGCGTGCTAGGCATGAGGACCTCACGGGATGGCCAGTGCCGCTCGAACGATGTTGAGGAGGAAGCCCCGCACCTCGTCGCTCCGCATGATGACGACAAGGAGCCCCGCGAAAGCCACCGCGGCGAGGGTCGCGATGGCGTACTCAGCAGTCGCCATCCCCTCTTCAGCCTTACCTCGTCGTGGAGTTCCCTCTCGCGCCGCTCGACCCACCAGCCGGAATCGTCGCCGTTCCCGACATCGTCTGGGCCTCCGACGTGCGGACGCGCTCCCCTTGCTCTCACGCGACTTCTGCAGTTGCCGCACGGGGCTCCTCTCCGCAGCTCCGGGATACAGCTCCACGACTTCCGCCCGCCCACTTCTGGTGCTTCGGCGCTCTCGCGGAACGGAACCGGTCTCCCCTTGAGGCGAGCCCTGGCCGACGGCCACGCTCTCATGCGCCATAATTCCCACCTGATTTATTGCCGTCATTCCTACCCTCGGCCATTGTTATCGCCGCGTCCGGTGGCATTTTTCCGTTCTCTTCCTTTCCATTCCTTTGCTTTTCCTTGTTTCTTTCGCATTTCATCCGAGCCCACTGGAGACTGCTTCATGGCCACGGGAGTTCAGGGAGCCATCGAAAGGAGCAGCGGGACGACGCCGAGGCACAGGAAGGCGGGAAGCGAGCAGATTCCGAGCGGTACCACAAGCTTGACTCCGAGAGCAGCTGCTCGCCGCTCGAGCTCGCGGTGCCTCTCGCGCCGGAGCATGCGAGCACGGGCCGAGATCAGCCCCGCAGATGGGGCACCGGTTTCCGCGGCGAAGTCCAGTGCCTCGCGCAGCGCCCTCCCGAGACGATCCTCGGGAGAGTCGGTCCACGCGTGACCCCAGGGAACGCCGAGCTCGAGGGCCGTGGCGGCCCGTGCGACGGAGCCTGTCTCCTGCCCAACCGCTTGGGCGACGATCCGGAGTGCGCGGTGAAGTGACGAGCCCGACTCGAGCATCGCTGCGATGAGCTCGAGCACGAGAGCGGCCTTCGAGAACTCGTCTCCGGCCGCCGTTGGCCGCAGTCCGCTGCTCGCCGGGTGGAGTGGATTCCGCCAGCCCCGGTCGGGCAACGCGTGCACGAGGCCCAAGCTGCGCCCTGCGCCCCGCCCCCGCAACAGAACGCAGCACGCTGCGAACAGCTGGAGGCCGACCGCGACAGCTAACAACCCCGGCCACGCGATCCCGCCGCCGACGCTCATCTCAGTGCGCCCGTCTGCGCCACGAGCCGGCTCGACCATAGGCGCCCTGCGAGCGCGAGTACGCCCCCGCTGATGAGGCACACGAAACCGAGGAACGTCGTGGTGAGTGCTTCCAAGGGCTTGGCCCCCACGAGAGTTCCGAGCACAAGTCCGACGAACGGCAGCACCGTGAGAATCCGGGTGGTGGCCTTCGGTCCGGCGAGTGCCGTCGCTCGGGCCGCCGCCGCATCGGCATCTGACTCAAGATGGGCTGACAGCCGGTCGAAGACTGCGGCGAGCGGGCAGCCGGATGTTTCGGCAGCCTCGACACACGCCGCCACGTCGCTCCAGATGGCCAGCGTTCCTCGCCCCGGCAAGGTCCTTCTTCGACGCCCTTCGGTCTGCCCCGACGCAGGGTCCGCAGTGGGGAGACCGTCCCGCGATGCCAGCGACAGGGCCTCGCGAATTGCGACCCCGACCGGGGCGCCGAGAGCCGCCGCGTGGGCTGCGGCTTCAAGCACGAAGACAGCGACCAGGATTTCCGCAGACGGCGCCCGGCCCGCGTCGTTCCCGTGTGCCGGCCGGCCGAGCAGCCTCTGGGGCGCCAGCGTCCTTTGCCGATTCCATCTCGTCGTCGATGAGCTTTCTGGCCATCGCACGGAGCCTTCGACATCGTGGCGGAGTCGGCGCCTCGCGCTCAGCGCGGCGTGTCGCCACATCTGCTCGGCTGATCGGCCGGCCCTGAGCAGGGCAGCTAGCTCAGCGACGAGGAGCGCAGCATCGTGCAGGCCCGTTGCCGCTCTCTGCTGAGCTCTGGCGCGAAGAGGAAGCGCAGGAACTGGGCTGCGTCCCGGCGCGCGATGCAAGGCGCCCTGCCTCGGGGTCGCGACGATGAAGGCTGACCACAGGAGAATGAACAACACGAGGGGAAGGATCATGCTGTAGCCTCCGGCTCCCCGGCGATTCGGGCGGCGAGGGCGTCCCGGCCCGGACCGTCGCGGAGCACATCGGAACCCGGGACGCGCACGAGAGCAGGAGTCATGACGAGTCTCCCTGCCCTCTCGGACACCACGGCGATAGTGACCAGGCGCCTCACACGTTCGCTCCGCTCCACATGCAGTACGGCTCCGATGGCGCTCGCCGCCTGCAGAGTCATCGCCTCCGGCGACAGTCCCGCGAGGGCTCCAAGTGCGACGAGCCGGGCGCCGACGGCCTCTGCGGAGTTCGCGTGAATGGTGCCAGCACCGCTGTGCCCGGTGTTGAGCGCGGTGAGGAGTTCTCGGACCTCGGCTCCCCGACACTCGCCGACCACGAGACGGTCGGGCCGCATCCGCAGGGCCTGGCGAATGAGCTCGGCGAGGTCGACCTTCCCACTACCTTCGACGTTGCCATGGCGTGCCTCGAGCCCGACCACGTGGCGATGGGTGGGGTTCAATTCTGAGGCATCTTCCACGAGGACGATCCGCTCGCTGGGGTCGGCCAGGCCCAGAAGGGTGCTGAGCAGTGTCGTCTTCCCACTTCCTGTGGCGCCGCTCACGAGATAGCTCACTCGGCCTCTCGCGATCGATTCGAGGAGGGTGCGTTGCTCCGGCACAATCGTTCCCGCGCGCTCGAGCTGCGCGAGATCGAAGGCCCGATGGCGACGGATGCGGACGGACAGGAGCGTCGCCCCGGTAGAGATCGGCGGCAGGACGGCATGTACCCGGTACCCGCCCGCGAGGCGTACGTCCACGCACGGGGAACTGTCGTCGAGCCTCCTTCCCCCCGCCGCGACGAGCCGCACCGCGAGCGCGCGCACGGCCTCCTCGGAAGGAAAGCTGATCTGTGCTGGCTCAAGCCCCAGTCCCCGATCGAGCCACACGTCGTCGGGCCCGTTCACGAGGACGTCCGTGACGTCTGGATCCTTGACGAGCTTCTGGAGAGGCCCCAGTCCGCTGAGCTCAGCGGAAATGAGCTCGACGGCCGCGAGTGTCCCGGCGGTCCCGAGCAGGCGGCCGCTCTCGTGGACTGCCGCCGCAATGCGAGCTGGCGTCACCGGACCGGGCACCGCGAGGACGCGCTCTCGCACATCCTCGAGGAGTTCTGCGTCGAGGGGCTGGGCGGCGCTCATCGGACGCCCTGAAGCACCCGGGCGTGCCGAGGCATCGATGCTCCGATTCTCGCCGACGCTCTGGCCGGAGAGCCGAGCAAGCCCTCGAGGATGGAGTTGGTCGCTCTGCGCACCGGGCGACGGCGGGCCAGCTCAGGGAGGCGCCCCTCCTCGGATACTGCGTCGGCCGATCGCAGCTCCGGCACATGGGCCGCGAGAGGGCAGCCCACGGCCTCCGCGAGCCGTTCAGCGTCGACCCCCTCTCCGAGTCGTCCACGCACCACGAGCCCGGTCGGCACCGGCGGAATCTCCCGGAGGAGCTGGGCCGCGGCGACCGCAGCACGGAGGCGGCCGGGAACGACGAGGAGGAGCCGATCGCTCGCCCAACCGAATTCCTCGATTCCTGCGCCGCCCCTCCCGACGTCGATCACGACGAGCTCGAACGCGCTGCGTCCCGCGTCGAGCACTCCGGCGACTGCCTCGGGCCCCACAGACTTGGCAGACCGTGCCGAGGCTGGCCACGACACGTAGGGAACGCCGAAGGCCCGCGGCAGTGCAGCCTCCAGCTGGGGCGGGTGGATGCGGCCGCTGGCGGAGGCAAGGTCGGGCCACGCAAGCCCCGAACCGCGTTCCTCCGACAGGCAGAGTTCCAGGCCGCCCCCGAGTCGGTCGCCGTCGACCAGAAGTACTGAGTCGCCGCGTGCATTCGCCGCCGCGGCCAAGAGCACCGCAGTCGTACTCGCACCGGCGCCCCCGCACCCACCGATGACGCCGACGACGACGCCTTCGTCCGTCCGAGTCAGCCGTCTCCCGAGGAATTCGACGAGCCACCCGGCGGCCTCCGGCAGTTCGGCGACGTGCTCTACCCCGAGTTCCGTCGCTCTCCGCCACAGGCGGCCTCTGTCCCTCTCGCTCCCGACGAGGACCGCGTGGGGCCGAGCCCGGGTGGGGGCCTCCTCGACGTCTGCGCCGAGAAGGAGGGGCGCGCCGTCGTCCGCTTCCCGCATCGCCTCGCCGAGAGTGGGAACGGCTCTGAACGCGACTCCGGCCACGGCGGCGACGCGCGCGCATTCGTCGAGGAGCAAAGGGTCCTCCGTGACGCAGAAGACCCTCCCCCCGCGCGGAGGCGAACCGGCCTCGGCCTCGGCTGTTTCCTGTCTCATGCCCATGGTTCAACCCTGCCGTCGCGAACGCGACCCGCGCGGCGTGGAGCGGTGCCATGTGGAGGACACTCCGCGGGCATTCTTGTGGAGGACAAGAACGGCCCTCAGCGCAGGCGAGAATATGGAGGTGCACGAGATCCTGGCCCCCTCCCCCGACGGTCAGGTCCTGATCAGGCCCCTCGACTCCTCCGGGCGGCGCAACGGCCCCGACACCACGCTCCCGCGCACCGATCTGCCGGCCCATGTGGCCCGTGTCGAGGAGACGCGCCGCCCCCGCTGGGTCTGGCAGAAGGCGGGCGACTGGTACCCGTACCTGCTGGCCGCGGGCGTGCGGCTCCAGCGATGCCATGACTTGAGCCTCTGCGCGACGCTCCTCACGAATTCCGCCCGCACCGGGGCCTTCGCAAGCTCCTTGCCTCCGGCGGTGGGTGCCGCGGATCCCATCGGCAGCATGCCGCCAACCGCTCCGCCGCAGGGCCAGAGCTCGCTCTTCGAGGCGGAGCCCGCATCCGGCCCGGGCGCCGATGAACTCGAGGATGAGCTGGCTGCACAGCTTCGGGCCATCGCCGACTCCGATCATCCGGGCCGTTTGCGCCTCCTGTGTGCCGCGGACTCCGCGGGCTCGCTCGTCGCCGTCGAGATGCAGTCCGCCGGAATACCGTGGGACGAGGTGGCCCACGAGGCGCTCCTCGCCGATCAGCTCGGACCCCGACCACGCGGCTTCGAACGGCCCGCGAAGCTCGAGGAGAAGGCAAACGAGCTGCGAACCCACCTCGGAGCCCCTCAGCTCAACCCGGACTCGCCCCAGGAGCTCATGCGGGCGCTTCACAGGGCGGGAATCGAGGCACGGACAACCCGGGCCTGGGAGCTGCGCGAATACGGCCATCCAGCGATCCCGCCTCTCCTCGAATACAAGAAGCTGGCCCGGCTCTTTGCCGCCAACGGATGGGCGTGGCTCGACTCGTGGGTGCGAGACGGCCGGTTCCGGCCTGAGTACGTCGTGGCCGGGGTCGTGACGGGACGTTGGGCGTCCCGCGGGGGCGGTGCACTCCAGATCCCCAAACAGGTGCGAGCGGCCGCCCGAGCGCTGCCTGGCCACAAGCTCGTAGTGGCCGACGCATCGCAGCTCGAACCCCGCGTCCTCGCCGCACTCGCCCAAGACGGGGCGATGGCGGCCGCGGCCCAAGACGCTGATCTGTATGCGGGAATCGCTGCGGCCGGGTTCGGGGGCGACCGGGCGAAGGCGAAGGTTGCGCTCCTGGGAGCGATCTACGGCGCCACGACGGGCGAATCCGGGCGCCTCATGCCGCAGCTCGCCCGCCTGTACCCCCGAGCCGTCGCCTTCGTCGAGCAGGCAGCGCGCGACGGCGAACGTGGGCTGACCGTGACGACTCACCTTGGGAGGAGCTCGCCTGCGCCATCCGAACGATGGCGACAACTGCAGCGTTCAACTTCCGCCGAGGAGCAGCGCCGCGCCGACGCTGCTGCTCGCGACCGGGGGCGCTTCACCCGCAACTTCGTGGTGCAGGGGACCGCCGCCGAGTGGGCCGAGTGCTGGATTGCCGAGCTGCGCCTGCAGTTGCGTCGCCTCGCGAGGCAGGGCCTGCGCGCCGAACTCGTGTACTTCCTCCACGACGAGGTCATGATCCATGCCGAGGAGGAGGCCGCAGCCGCGTGCGCCGAGGCCGTGCAGGAGGCGGCGACGGCGGCCAAGCGCCTTCTCTTCGGCGACGCCCCCGTGCAGTTCCCGGTGAGCATCGCCGTCGTCGACTCCTACGACCAGGCGAAGTAGGCCGCCCAGACGTCACACCGCAATGTAGTGCTTCCGCTCGCGGTCCCATTCGACCGCCCAGCCGAGCCCGTTGAGCAGTGCATCGAGCACCATCGCCGTGAAGCCCCACACGAGCACGCCGTTGACGAGGAAGGCGGGGCTCGAGAAGATCGCCCCGCGGCGTCGCAGCACTCCCATGACCCGGTTCGCCGGATCCAGGAGGTCCCGGACCGGCGTGCGGAACACCTGCGCGGATTCTCCGAAGTCCACGACATCGACGGGCGACGGCGATGCCCACCACGCGAGCACGGGCGTCACGAGAAAACCGCTCACCCCGAGCGCCAAGGCGGGCAGCTCGGCCAGGACCTCGACCCCGGAGGGATCCAGTCCCGTCTCCTCGACCGCCTCGCGCAGCGCACAGGCCACGATGCTCTCGTCCTGGGGGTCGCGGCTTCCACCGGGGAAGGCCACCTGGCCGGGATGCGAACCGAGCGTGTGCGCCCGCTCCAGGAGCAGGACGTCCAAGTCGGCGGGTGCGAGCGGCTTGTCCGAAACGGCCGGAACGGTATCGAGCTTGCCGAACAGCACGAGGACCGCCGCCTCGCGCGCCATGTGGTCCACGCTCGGATGCCACCGGGGGTCGAACGGGTCGATCCGCCCTTCGCGGATGGCGGTGGCGAGGGCCTCGAGCTCCGCCCTCGCGCTCACTGAACGCCGCCCGGCTCCGGGTCCGCGAGTCCGACGACCGGGTGCCCTTGCTCGCGCATGCGGATCTCCGCGGCCCTGTGAACGTTGGCGACCAATTCCTCGCGGAGGGCCTCCTGGCCCGGCGCGAGCTCGTATTTGAGGAGCTTTCGCGCCTTCTGCGGGTCCGTCTCGCCGATCCCGAACGAGGGGCACAGCTCCGCGACCGGGCACGCACCGCAAGCGGGACGTCGGGAATGGCAGACGCGCCGGCCGTGGAAGATCACGCGGTGGGAGAGCATCGTCCAGTCGCGAGGGGGGAAGAGCTCCATGACGTCCTGCTCGACCTTGATCGGGTCGTCAGAGTCGGTCCAGCCGAACCGCTTCGCCAGCCGCCCGAAGTGCGTATCCACGCTGATCCCGGGGACCCCGAAAGCGTTGCCCAGCACCACGTTGGCGGTCTTCCGCCCCACGCCGGGCAACTTCACGAGGTCCTCGCGCCGCCCCGGGACGACGCCGTCGAAGTCGTCCACGATCTTCTGTGAGAGGACGTGCAGGCTTCGTGCCTTCGCCCGGAAGAAGCCAGTCGGCTTGATGATCTCCTCGATGTCTGCGGGCTCTGCCTCGCTCAGGGCGCGAGCGTCCGGGTAGCGTGCGAAGAGGGCTGGGGTGACCTGATTGACCCGCACATCGGTCGTCTGCGCGGACAGGACGGTCGCGACGAGCAGTTCGAACGGATTGCGGAAGTCGAGCTCTGCGTGGGCGTACGGGTAGAGGTCGGCGAGGATGCGGTTGATCTTGCGAGCGCGGCGTTTGAGGGCAAGGGGCGACTCGTCGACAGTGAGCCGGCGCCGTCCGGGCCTCGCAGCAGCGCCGGCGAGACTGCTCAGCCCCGCTCGATTCCGGACAGATCGCGCAGCACGCCGATCCTTCCATCCTGGCTCTGGACGAGGAACTCATCCCCTCGGTCTTGGAGCGCGAGGATCCACTGACCGGGCTCGAGCGTGAACAGCGGAAGGCCGCTCTCGGGATCAAGCGCCGCCCTCGCGTGGTTCACCGCGAACCAGAACGCCTCGTACTCGGGCTCCGGCTCCTCGAAGCTCCGCGTCGCCTCGAACCCGGCAGAGCGGTCGACGGCGGGAGCGAGCTGGGTCGCCGGGCCGGAGTCCCCTTCGGGTTCGGCAGTGGGAAGGACAGGCGAAGCCTGTGTGGGAGCGGGCTCACCCCGGCCAGCCTCACCCGGGCCAGCCTCACCCTGGCCCGCCTCACCCTGGCCGTGCCCCCTCCGGTCCGCCTCGGTCTCGACAGGCTCCGTCAGGGCAGGCTCCGTCGGGGCAGGCTCCGTCAGGGCAGGCTCGGTCTCGGCAGGCTCGCGCGCCGGCGCCCGAGTCGGCACGCCCGCAGCCCCGGCAGCCAGCCTCTCATCGGGTTCACTGGACGAGGGCATCACTGCCGTCTCACCCGCTGACGGCTCAGCAGTCGGCTCGACCGGTCCCGCGGCCGCGGGAGCGCCGTACGCCTCGCCGTCCGCATCGCCGAGGACGACGGCGTCATCCGCGGCGGCCCCCACAGGCACCTCCGCTGCCGGAGGGGTTCGCGAGTCGTGTCGGCCGATGAGCTCGTCGTCGCCCCCACCCGAGGACGTCGGCGAGGATGTCGCGCCGGCGACACCCGCCGGAGCATCAGCACTCCGGTTTGCCGGCGCGTCGGTCCCGCTTTCGCGCGCCTCCGCGCTCCGCGAACCTTCCCCGTGCGCAGCCATGGCTCCGGCCGCCAACGCGGCGAGGTCCGCTCCCGCCGCAGCCACACCGGCAGCACCCGTTGCCGCGGCTGCCGCCCCGGCGGAGGAGATCCCCGCCGAGGAGACCCCAGCGGCCCGTTCGCCGGAGTGCTCGGGAGAGCCCGCGCCGTCGGGCGCAAGGCTCCCGGCCCACGGCGCGGGGGCACCGCTCGGCGCATTCTGCGTGCGGGCCGCCTCGGGGAACCGGGATCCGGCGCCCTGTGGCTCATCCGACGCTGAGGAGGGCCTGAGCGGGACTGGCCGCTGCATCCCAGGCTTCTGAGACCCAGGCTTCTCATTCTTGGGCTTCCGAAGGGGCGCCACGGCGTCACGTGCGACGACGTGGGCGGGCACCTCGGCACGCCCACCGAAGTCCACGGCGAAGGCAGGAATGACCGGCGCGAGGACAGTCGCCAGGACGAGGACGGCGCCGCCGACGAAGCCCACGAACGCACCGGGCGTCAGGGCCGTCACCAAGAAGATGAAGAAGTAGGAGCACGCGAAGGCAGCGACCACGGACGCGAACTGGTCGAGGGAAAGGGATCCGACGCGGAACGCCATCTCGGGCGAGAGTCGGCGCCATACGAAGACACCGGCCAGCACGAGGGGCAGCAGGATTCCGATCCCGATGAAGTAGAGGTTCTGCGCATTCCAGAGGTTCAGCGTGCTGCCGCGCTGGACGAGCGGCAGAAGCGAGCCGATGAACGTGATGAACACGCCAAGGAACACCGCGATGTCGCGCGCAGTGAAGGGGCCCACGATTGCCTTCGCGATACCGGCTTCGGCATGAGGGGCTTCGGGCACCCGAGGTGCACGGTTGCCGGCTTTCGGATTCTCGGGCATGCTGTCGGGTCCGGGCACCGCGCCGCCAACGCGAGAGGGACCCTGACGGGAATCAGACATGGGCTGCTCCTTCGGTCGTCCTTGGCGTTCAGCCTAGCCATAACGTCTGTGCGCCACCTAGCCCACAAGGGTGTGGTTACCCGTCCGGGATGTGACGTGCGCAACTCCACTGCTACTGCGCAAGGTCTACTGTGGGAAGAGGCAGCCCACTGCGTAGGAGCCACCGATCTGGTACCCGGATCATGTCGCGACGAAGCAGAGCTGGATCATGCGATGGATCGAGCCGAAAGGACGTTCATGTCCCAGCAAACCGTCAACGGTGACGCTTTCGAGAACCTCCTCCATGAGGAGCGTCGTTTCCCGCCGACGCCGGAGTTCGCGGCCGCGGCCAACGTTCACGAGGACATCTACGCCGCCGCTGGACAGGACCGGGTCGCGTTCTGGGCCGAGCAGGCACGGAAGTACCTGACGTGGTCGAAGGACTTCGAGCAGGCTCTGGACTGGTCCGAGGCGCCGTTCGCGAAGTGGTTCGTGGGCGGCGAGGTCAACGCCGCGTACAACGCCTTGGACCGGCACGTGGAGAACGGGCTCGGCGACAGGGTCGCGATCCACTTCGAAGGCGAGCCCGGCGACACCGAGACGATCACCTATGCGGACCTGACTGAGCGCGTGAAGAGATGCGCGAACGCGTTCGAGTCCCTCGGGGTGCGCAAGGGCGACCGGGTGGCCGTCTATCTGCCGATGATCCCCGAGGCTGTCGTCACGATGCTTGCCTGTGCGCGGATCGGCGCTGTGCATTCAGTCGTGTTCGGCGGGTTCTCCGCCGAGGCGCTGCGTTCCCGGATCGACGACGCGGAGGCCAAGCTCGTCGTCACCGCGGACGGCACGTACCGGCGCGGCAAGCCCTCCTCGCTCAAGCCCGCCGTCGACGACGCCCTGGCCGAGCCCGGGCACTCGGTCGAACACGTCGTCGTCGTCCGCCGCAACGGCCAGGACGTGGCGTGGACCGAGGGCCGGGACCTGCACTGGCACGAGCTGATGGACGCCGCCTCCGGCGAGCACACCGCCGTCGGCCATGATTCCGAGCACCCGCTGTACATCCTCTACACCTCCGGGACCACGGGGAAGCCCAAGGGCATCCTCCACACGACCGGCGGATACCTGACCCAGACCGCGTTCACGCACTCGGTAGTGTTCGACCTCAAGCCCGAGACCGACGTCTACTGGTGCACCGCGGACATCGGCTGGGTGACCGGCCACTCGTACGTTGCCTACGCCCCGCTCGTCAATGGCGCGACCCAGGTCATGTACGAGGGCACCCCGGACTCCCCGCATCAGGGCCGGTGGTGGGAGATCGTCGAGAAGTACAAGGTCTCGATCCTCTACACCGCGCCCACCGCGATCCGGACGATGATGAAGTGGGGCCGCGAGATCCCCGACAAGTACGACCTCTCGAGCATCCGGGTCCTCGGCTCTGTCGGCGAGCCGATCAACCCGGAGGCGTGGATGTGGTACCGCGAGGTGATCGGGCACGGGAAGGCGCCGATCGTGGACACGTGGTGGCAGACCGAGACCGGCGCGATCATGATCGCCCCGCTGCCCGGCGTCACGGCGACCAAGCCGGGGTCGGCGCAGGTCCCGCTGCCCGGAATCGCGGTGGACGTGGTGGACGAGAACGGCAAGTCCGTGCCCAACGGGCACGGCGGCTTCCTCGTGGTCCGCGAACCCTGGCCCTCGATGCTCCGCACCATCTGGGGCAACCCCGAGCGGTACAAGGACACCTACTGGTCCCGTTTCGAGGGCATGTACTTCGCCGGCGACGGGGCAAAGAAGGACGACGACGGCGACGTCTGGCTCCTGGGACGCGTCGACGACGTCATGAACGTCTCCGGCCACCGCCTCTCCACGACCGAGATCGAATCCGCACTCGTCTCCCATGAATGGGTGGCCGAGGCTGCCGTGGTCGGCGCCGTGGACGAGACCACCGGCCAGGCCGTCGTCGCGTTCGTGATCCTCCGGGGCGAGGTCGAGATCTCCGAGGGCGAGGACCCCTCCGCCGTGCTGCGGGCCCACGTCGGGAAGGAGATCGGCCCGATCGCCAAGCCCAAGCACGTCCTCGTCGTCCCCGAACTGCCCAAGACCCGCTCGGGGAAGATCATGCGACGCCTGCTCAAGGACGTGGCCGAGGGCCGTGACCCCGGCGACGCCACCACCCTCGCCGACCCCGGCGTCATGCAGCAGATCGCCGCCGACCTGCGCAGGTAACCGCCCAAGAGGCCATACGACGGCGGGGCTCGCCTCCCGGGCGGCCCCGCCGTCGCGCCGTGTCAACGCCCTCTTCCGGCAAGCCCGCCTCGCGACGATACTGGACCCCACGCTGGCTCGGCACAGGCCGGGCCCCCGCTGCGACTTCCGACCCGCATCCGCATCGTGCCCCCTCGACACCGAAAGCGACCCCATGGACTCACTGCACCTCCGTTCCGCCGGCACCAGCGTCCTGCTGGCCTTCGACTCCGGCGAGG
>NZ_DAIUJO010000022.1:0-42018 GCF_036848755.1 Sinomonas sp.
TGAGATCGGTTGCTGAGATCGGTTGCATTCACCATAGGGACGGTGAGAGAGTCTTGTCAACGATCTTTTTCCACAGGAGGAACCCTGATGTTCACCAAGCTTCGGACACTGCGCACGATCGACGACTCCGGCGCGGTCCTCATCGTCCGCCTTCCCGATGGGGACACCGCCGAGCGCGTCGCGCACGCCGCGATCGAAGGCGGGTTCCGCGCGCTCGAGATCACCCTCTCCATCCCCGGCGCGGTCGACCTCGTCCGCCGGCTGGCCGACCAATACTCCCCGGAGGGCGTCGCGGTCGGGGCAGGGACAGTGCTCGACGGCCACGCCGCATACGAATGCATCCGCGCCGGCGCGGCGTTCCTGGTCAGCCCCCAACTCAACCCCGAGATGATCCGCGTCGCCAATCGCTACCAGGTCCCTACCATCAGCGGCGCGTCCACCCCGACAGAGCTGCTCGAGTCTGCAGAGGCGGGCGCGGACATCCTTAAGCTGTTTCCCACCCAAGGCGCGGGCATCCCCTACACCAAGGCCGTCCTCGCCCCCCTGGCGCACCTGCCGATCATGCCCGCCGGCGGCGTGACCACCGAAAACGTCGCCGACTGGTTCGCCGCCGGCGTCGCCGGCGTCGGAGTCGGCAGCGCCGTCACCAAGGCGTGGCAGCCCGACGGCGACTTCACCAGGGTCACCGCCGCCGCCCGCGAATTCCTGGCTGCTGTGCAGGACGCGCGCCGATGACCGGGCCGACCCTGCGCATCGTCATCGGCACCGCCGGATCCGGCAAGTCCACCATCGCCCAGAGCCTCGCCCGCGAGCACGCCGCGGCCTACCTCGACAAGGACGCGATGAGCGCCCGCTTCGTCGAGGCCGCCCTGACCGCCGCAGGCTACGACCCCGGAGACCGCGAATCGAACGCGTTCTACCTCGAGCGCATCCTGCCCCTCGAGTACGCCTCGCTCCTGGACGTCGCGGGCGCCAACCTCCGCCTCGGCCGCCCCGTGGTCATCGACGCCCCCTTCAGCCCGTACCTCTCCGACCCCGCCTTCATCACCGCCGCAGCGCAGCGCTTCCACTGGCCCCCGGTGGACGTCGAGGTGATCCGGGTCCAAGTCTCCCCCGCCACCCTCCGGCAGCGTCTTCGCGAACGCGGACTCGATCGCGACCGCTGGAAGCTCGCCCACTGGGACCAGTACTGGGCCGAGCACGGAGGACAGCCATGCGCCTGGGCCGGCGTCCGCCTGACCGAAATCAGCAACGATGCAAACGAACCTGAACTTTCCTTGGGAACCTAGCGCGGTCGGGATCCAGTCCTCTGCACAGGTGGCTGCAGGCGCAACGCGAAGGCACTCCACCCAAATGAACCCCGCCCGTGAGTTGCCGGACCCGTGCAGTGGGAGCCTGGCGGTTCGATAGACCCGGTCCCGATATTGCACCGGGCCGCTCCTACGAGCCCTGCGAGGTCCGTTCGGCGCTCCACCGCCAGACGCACGCGTCGACGACGACGGTGGGGGCCGCCTGTGCCGGCGAAGCTGCCGTGGCGGAAGAACCTTCCCCTGCGGTGGCCCACTGCCCCCTCCGCCACTTCGTTGTCCAGACGGGGCCTCCGTCCGAGGTGGGCCGGGCCCTTTCAAAGAAGCTGCCGGTCCAGCTCCAAGGACGACGAGAGCGCCGATGAACTGGCAACCACGGAACGGTCTAAGACATCGATGACCGGCGAGAGGCCCGCCTCACGACCACCACGCGTAACCCCGTCGCGTCCGGCCGATGCCGTTCGTTGTCCCACCCCACCGCTCCGCTCGCCTCCGCGGCGCCGCACTGCCCGCGCCGCGGAGCCCCCGCGCCGAACGGCATCCCCCTCCTCGGGCCGGCGGTGCGGGTCCTCGGCCGACTCTCCCTCGGGCGGGGCCGCAGGGGACGTGGAAGGAAGGCGGCTTGACAATGCAAAACGGTTTGCGTCAGACTGTGATGCACCGCATACAAAACGTTTTGGAAGCGAGGTGGAAGAGATGGGCAAGGTCGGCATCCGGGATGTGTCAAAGGCGGCGGGCGTGTCCGTCACCACCGTCTCGCATGCGCTGAGCGAGAACAACCAGTCCCGCGTCAGTCCCGAAACCCGCCAGCACGTCCGGGAGGTGGCCTCCCGGCTGGGCTACGCGCCGAACCGGCTGGCCAGCGGGCTCCGCAACCAGCGCTCGTACCTGCTCGGCCTCGTGAGCGACCAGATCGCGAGCACGCCGTTCGCCGGGGAGATGGTCCTGGGCGCTCAGGACGCCGCGTACGAGCGCGGCTGGGTGCTGATGCTCGTGGACAGCGGAGGGAACCGCGGCCTCGAGGAGCGCCAGCTCAACACCCTCCTGCAGCATCAGGTGGACGGCATCCTCTACGCGAAGATGTTCCACCAGGAGGTCCACGTGCCCGACGACGTCCGGAGCGGCACCCCCGTCGTGGTCCTCGACGGGTTCGACGCCGAGGGACGGTTCTCCTCGGTGGTGCCCGACGAGGCCGGGGCAGCACGGACCGCAGTGAAGGAGCTCACCGATGCCGGTCACCGCCGGATCGGCTTCATCAGCAACAACGACGACATCCCCGCCACCGCCGGGCGGCTCCAAGGCTATCGGGAAGGCCTCGCGGCGGCCGGAATCGAGTTCGACTCAGGGCTCGTGACGCGCGAGGCCCCCGGTGCCGCGGGGGGCAGGGCCGGGGCGGCGAAGCTCCTCGGCCTCGCCGACGCCCCGACGGCCCTGTTCTGCTTCCACGATCAGCAGGCCCTGGGAGCGTACGAAGTCGCGGGGCGGCTCGGCCTGAGCATCCCCGAGGACCTCTCCGTTGTCAGCATCGACAACTTCGAGATCATCGCAGACGGACTCTGGCCCGGGCTGACGTCCGTCGCCCTTCCCCACTACGAGATGGGCCGGTGGGCGGTAGCCCGGCTCCTGGACGAGATCGAGGATCCGCACCCTTCCGGCGAACCGCTGCACCACAGATCGGACTGCCCCATCGTGCGGCGAGGGTCCGTCGCGCCACCCCGACCGGCCTGAGCCCGGCACTGAATGTGCTCCCCCACGGAGTCAATCCGGTTCCCGCGTGGGCCGGGTGCGGCTGCTGCAACAGCCGCACCCGCAAACAGGAGCCACCATCCCATCCCCATCCATCACGGAATTCGACCGAATCCGAACAACAGAAGGAAGAAGCGCATGAAGACAGCGCTCAAGCGGCTCCTGGCTGCCAGTGTAGCCGCGGCGGCCATCGGCGGAAGCCTCGCTGCCTGCGGTTCAAGCAGCGGTTCCGGCGATGGTGCCAACGGCACCCTCACCCTCTGGACCCACAACGCCGGCAACGCAGCCGAGCTCGCGGCCGACCAGTCGATCGTCGACGCCTACAACTCGTCGCAGAGCAAGGTCAAGATCAAGGTCCAGGCCTTCCCGCAGGACTCCTACAACAACTCCGTGGTCGCCGCGGCAGCCGCGCACAAGCTTCCCTGCATCGTGGACATGGACGAGCCCAACGTGGCCAACTGGGCCTGGTCGAAGTACCTCACGCCGCTGAACCTCAGTGCCGACCTCTCGCAGAACCTGCCCTCGACGGTGGGCAAGTGGAACGGCCAGACCTACGCCGTGGGCCTCTACGACGTCTCCCTGGCAATGTTCGCCCGCAAGTCCGACCTCCAGGCGGCCGGCGTCCGGATCCCTACCGTCGAGAAGCCGTGGACCAAGGACGAATTCGACGCCGCCCTGGCCAAGCTCAAGGCGCTGGGCAAGTGGACGACGCCGCTCGACCTCGGCACCGCGGGCACCGGCGAGTGGCTCCCATACGGGTACTCGCCGCTCCTGCAGTCCTTCGGCGGCGACCTGATCAACCGCAACGACTACCAGAGCGCCGACGGCGCCCTCAACGGCGACAAGGCCGTGGCATGGGCGCAGTGGTTCCGCGGGCTCGTCACGCAGGGGTACATGGCGCAGAAGAGCGGCCAGGACTCGACCAAGGACTTCCTCAACGGCAAGAGCGCGATCCTCTACACCGGCTCCTGGGCCGCCGACGACGCCCGCAAGGCCCTCGGAGACGACCTCGTCGTCCTCCCGCCCCCGGACCTCGGCACCGGGCCGAAGATCGGCGGCGGGTCCTGGCAGTGGGGCGTGACGAGCGGCTGCCAGAACACCCAGGCCGCCGAGGACTTCCTCTCCTACATGCTCAAGCCCGAGAACGTCGCCAAGGTCGCCACGGCCACCGGCACCATCCCTGCCACCTCCTCCGCCGCGGCCCTCATGCCTGCCTACGCTCCCAACGGCGCCGACAGCATCTTCCGCGAATTCTCCAAGGACTACGCCGTGATGCGTCCCGAGACACCGGCGTATCCGTTCATCGCGACCGAGTTCGGCAAGGCGGTCCAGGACATCCTCGCTGGCGGTGACCCCAAGTCGACGCTCGACAAGGCCACCAAGGACATCGACGACAACATCAAGTCGAACAACGGCTACAAGAGCTGACTCCCCGCGGGGGCGCCGCCCTCTGCGCGGCCCCCCCGCCATCCATCGCCCTTCGCCACGACTGGAACTCCCATGACTGCCAATCACCTCATCCAAGCCTCCCGGCCGCGCAGGCCTTCCCAATCCCCGAAACCCAGCGAGGCCAAGTCGGGCTCCCGCCGCTCGGGCGCCGTCCGCCGCCGTGAGGAGCGGGTCGGCTGGGCCATGCTCGGCCCGGCCGTCCTGCTGCTCATACTCTTCGTATTCATCCCGGCCCTCCTGGCATTCGGCCTCGCGTTCACGAACGCCCGCCTGCTCGCACCCTATGCACCCTCGTTCGTGGGCATGGACAACTTCGTCCGCCTCTTCCAGGACGAGACGTTCTGGCACTCGCTGCTCAACGTCGCCTACTTCGCCGTCGTCGTCGTCCCGGTGCAGTCCGCCGTCGCCCTCGGGATGGCCCTGCTGGTGAACGTCAAAGTACGCGGGGTCAACTTCTTCCGCACCCTGTACTTCCTCCCGGTCGTCACCTCCATGGTCGTCGTGTCGCTGCTGTGGCTGTTCATGTACCAGCAGAACGGCCTGCTCAACGAGATCATCGCCAAGGCAACGTTCGGGGCCATCCACGGCCCCGACTGGCTCAACAACCCCTCGACCGCGATGCCGGCGATCATCCTCATGTCCGTGTGGCAGGCCGCCGGCTTCCACATGATCATCTGGCTCTCGGGCCTGCAGACCATCCCTGGCGACATCTACGAGGCCGCCGCGATCGACGGGGTGAGCGGCTGGCAGCGCTTCAGGTTCATCACCTGGCCGAGCCTGCGGCCCACCCGGAACCTCATCCTCGTCACCATCACCATCCAAGCGCTGAGCCTGTTCACCCAGGTCAACGTCATGACCCAGGGCGGACCGCTCGATTCGACGAGCACGATCGTCTACCAGGCCGTCCAGACCGGATTCCAGCAGCAGGAGACCTCGTACGCGTCGGCGATCTCGCTGGTGTTCTTCGTCCTGGTGCTCATGGTCTCCGGCATCCAGCGCTACCTGACCCGAGAGAAGCCCTGACCATGGCCACCGTCCAACTCGACTCCAGCTCCCACGTCCTCCGCTCCCGCAAGTCCGCCACCCGCGGCCTGCGCTCCGGGACGGGAATCGGCGGATGGATCCTGCGCATCGCCCTCGGCATCGTCTTCAGCTTCCCGCTGCTGTTCATGTTCGTCTCCTCGCTCAAGCCCGACCAGCAGATCTTCGGCGACCTGTCCTCGATCGCGGCCTTCCTGCCCGTGGGGCACCTCTCGATGGACAACTACGCAGCCGTCTTCGACCGCGTCCCCGCCGCGCGCTTCCTCGTGAACTCGATCGGGATCTCGGTCGTGACGGTCGTGCTCGGCGTGTTCATCAACTCGATGGCCGCGTTCGCCCTCTCCCGCATGCGGGTCCGGGGCAAGGCCGTCATCCTCACGCTCATCATCGCCACCCTCATCGTCCCGTTCGAGACCCTCGCCCTGCCGCTCGTGTGGTGGGTCAACCAGCTCCCGTGGCTCCAGCTCGACGGCTTCCACCTCATACTCACCACCGGCTGGCTCGACACCTACAGGGTCCAGATCCTGCCGTTCGTCGCGAACGCGTTCTCGATCTACCTGTTCCATCAGTACTTCGAGTCGATCCCGAAAGAGCTCGACGAGGCCGCCCGCATGGACGGCGCCGGCTGGTTCGCCATCTACCGGCGGGTCGTCATGCCGCTCTCCGGCCCGGCGATCGCCACGGTCGCGATCCTCACCTTCCTCCCGGCCTGGAACTCCTACCTCTGGCCCCTCATGGTCGTCCAGAGCGAGCAGCTCCGCCCGGTCATGATCGGCGTGCAGTACTTCTTCCAGCTCAACGTCTCCTGGGGCCAGGTCATGGCCTACACGTCCATCATCACGCTCCCGGTCGTGGCGCTGTTCGTCGCCTTCCAGCGCTCCTTCGTGAACAGCATCGCCGCCAGCGGGGTCAAGGGATGAGGGCCGTCCCCCTCCCCTGGCACCCCTGCAGGCCGGCCCGGCCGACCTGCCCCACTGGAACAGAGCGAGTCGATGACCTCCACCCCTGATGCACCCGCGCGCGAGCTCTACCGCCCGCGCCTGCACTACACGCCGGCCGAGAACTGGATGAACGACCCCAACGGGCTGCTCTTCCACCGCGGCGTCTACCACCTCTTCTACCAGCACAACCCGTACGGCACCGACTGGGGCAACATGTCCTGGGGCCACGCCACCTCCACCGACCTGCTCACGTGGGCCGAGCAGCCCGTCGCAATCCACTGCGACCGCGAGGAGGCCATCTTCTCCGGCAGCGCGGTCGTCGACGAGCGCAACACGGCCGGGTTCGGCGACGGCTCCACGCCGCCCCTGGTCGCCATCTACACCAGCGCCTACACGGGCTCCTCGGCGCGGCCGGGAATCCAGGCGCAGTCCCTCGCCTACAGCCTCGACGAGGGCCGGACCTGGACCAAGCACGCGGGCAACCCCGTGCTGGACCGCGGCTCCGCTGACTTCCGCGACCCCAAGGTCTTCTGGTACGACGGCCCAGCGGGCGCCTACTGGGTCATGGTCGCAGTCGAGGCCGCAGAGCGGCGCGCCGTGCTCTACAGGTCGGCGAACCTCACCGAGTGGGAGTACCTGAGCGACTTCCGCTCCGAAACCCCGGGCGTGGCCCTGTGGGAGTGTCCGGACCTCTTCGAGCTCCCCGTGGACGGCGACCACACGCGCACGGCCTGGGTCCTGCTCATGAGCGTCAACCCCGGCGGGGTCGCCGGGGGGTCGGGCATGCGGTACTTCATCGGCGAGTTCGACGGCGTCCGCTTCACCCAGGGCACGAGCGCAGCTGAGGGAACGGACGACGGCGAGGCGCACCGTGTCCGCGACGGCTGGCTCGACTGGGGGCGGGACTACTACGCCGCGGTCTCGTTCAACGGGCTCCCGCATCGGCGCGTCACCATCGCGTGGATGAGCAACTGGGAATACGCCGCCGCGACCCCAACCGGAGCGTGGCGCAGCGCGATGTCGCTCCCACGCGAGCTCTCCCTCCGCACGGTCGAGGGCGAACTGCGTCTCGTCCAGGCGCCCATCGCCCCGGCGGCAGCGTCCGCGACCCAGGCCGCCGACGCGGTCGGCCCAGCCCTTTCTGCTCGGCGCACACGCCTGGCCTGCGTGCCGCTGGGCGAGGCACGGCGAGTCAGGGTCGCCGCTCCGCCCCTGACGCACGGCAGCTTCGGACTGCGGTTCGCCACGGACGGCTGCGACGAGGCCTCGGTCGTCGTCGACACCGGCGCGGGCGAGGTGCGGCTGGACCGTCGTTCCTCGGGCCTTGCGGACTTCCACGATCTCTTCGCATCCGTGGAGCGCGCGCCACTCGAGGCGCCCGGGGGGCGGATCGAGCTCGAGGTCTACCTCGACGCGTGCTCGCTCGAGGTCTTCATCCAGGGCGGACTCGCCACCATCACCGATCTGGTCTTCCCTCGGGGCGAGAACACGTCCATCGAGTTCTTCGCGGACGCCGAGGTTGCCGTGGACGAGCTCGAGGTGGCCGCCCTGGACGGCCCGGCGCGCTCGAGGCGCGCATGAGGGCCGGGGCGCCCGCTCCGGTCCCGCTGGATGCCACCATCGGGCGGCAGCTCCTCCTCGACGACCATGTGCTCGCCGAGTCCACCCTGGTCCGCGAGTGGGCTGTCCCGGCCCCGCACCCGCTCAACCCGCTCCTCCGCCCCGAGACGCGCCGGGACCTCAACGGCGGCAGGTGTCCCGTCGCGGCACCCTTCGACGACGGCATCATGCACGACCCTGGTACGGGCGAATGGCGGGTCTGGTACATGTCCGGATGGTTCGACCGGACTGCCACCCGCACCTCGCCCGACGGCATCGACTGGCATTCCAGCCCTCCCGAGGAGCTCACCGGAATCGACCACGAGCGCAACGGCCACATCCTCCAACGCGACGGCACGAGCATCTGCCGGGACCCGGTCGGAGGCGGCTACAGGATGCTGCGCTGGGTGCGGGAGCGCACCGCCTCCTTCGCCCCGGACGATCTCCCCGCGCACGGCACACCGGTCCTCTGGGAAGGCGGAGAAACGTACTCTTCCCCGGATGGGCGGGCTTGGCGCTCCGAGGGGCTCTCGGGCCCCTGCGGCGACAACACAACCTTCTTCTACGACCCCTTCCGCGGACACTGGGTGTTCAGCCTGCGGACGCACCTCGGCCCCTTCGGACGAGGACGGGGCTGGCACAGCGGTCCCGGCTTCCCGGCCGCCTCGTCCTGGGAAGCACGAGACGTCCTGCCATGGGTCGGCAGCCATGGCCTCGCCACAGGCCCCGCCGTCGGCGACCTCCCTGCCAGCCAGATATACAAGGTGAGCTGCATGGCGTACGAGAGTGCCCTGCTGGGCGTCTTCGCCGTCTACCGTGGCCCCAGCAACGACTACGCGGAGGCCCACGGCACGGTGAAGGTGATAGACCTCTACCTCGGCATCTCCCGCGACGGCTACCACTTCACGGTGGCGCCGGAGCCCCTGCTCTCGTCCTCCGTGCAGCCCGGCGCCTGGGACGCCGGCTACCTCCACATGGTCAACGGGGGGATCCTGCCCGTCGGCGAGGACACCAGAGTCTACTACACAGGTTTCTCAGGCATCTCGCCAGAACTCGGCCACCACATGTACGCAGGCGGCTCGATGGGCCTGGCGACCCTGCGCAGGGACGGATTCTGCTCCCTCACCCCAGGCCCATCCGGGCAGGGCCGCGCCAAAACGCGGCCGCTGAACGTGGAAGGCAGCCACCTCTACATCAATGCGGTCACAGCCAGCGGCAGCATCACCATCCATGTGGGCGGCGTCACTTCCGGACACGCCAGCAGCCACACCGTCCCCGCCGGAATCGACTGCACGCGCCTCGCGATCCCGCTGACCGAGCAATTCCATCGCAATCAGACCGTGCAGGTCGAATTCCACCTCAAAGGCGATGCCCGGCTCTTTTCCTTCTGGATTGGCGACCCCGATGGCCAAAGCCGAGGGTACAGCGCAAGCGGCCAATTGCTCTGAATCTGCAAATAGATTCCAAAAGCCGAGGAGGTAGCCGGTGCGAATTGTGGCGACGCTCGCTACCCACGCCTGGGAGGTCGCGCTCGGCCTGCCAGGAGAGCGGAAATCTCCCAGACCTCCTCAATGGTCAAGCGGCCACTGTCGCCCTCATGCACGCCCGCGCACTCACCCGCCTGTCAGGGCGCGCCAGGTGCCTGCGTCCTGGAGCCCATGGGGGTCGGATCAGAAAGGGCAGCCGAGTGATTCGCCGTGCGTGAGTACGATGTGATCGTGCCGCCCCCGGAGACCAGGTCCCCCAAGCCCACGATGTGGGACGTGGGCAGGATGGCCGGCGTCTCGCAGAGCACCGTCTCCCATGTGGTGAACCGGACGGGGAAGATCCCCGAGGAGACCGAGGAGCGGGTTCGCGCCGCCATCCGCGAGCTCGGGTACCGCCCGAACGAGACCGCGCTCAACCTGCGCCTGAAGCGCAGCCACACGATCGGATTGGTGACCGACGCCATCGCCTCATCGCCGTTCGCAGGCCGTGTGCTGCGCGGAGCCCAGGAGTTCGCGTGGGAGCGCGGCTACCTCCTGCTGCTCGTCGATGCGCACGACGATCCCACGATCGAGTCGGCCGCCGTTTGATACCCTGCTCTCCCGCCAGGTGGACTGCCTGCTGTACGCGGCGATGCACTGGCAGGGAGTCGACGCACCGACCGGCTTCACCAAGCTCCCCTCGCTGCTCGTGAACGCGTGGCCCTTGGGTCCACGGAAGATAGCTGCCATCGTTCGGGCCGAGGCCGAAGGCGGCCGGCTTGCCGCGGAGGCGGCCATCAAGCCCGGGCATCGGAGGATCGCCTTCCTCGGCGGCCCCCGGGACGACCCAGCGCGCATCGAGCGTGAGGCTGGCTTCCGGAAGGCAATGGCCGAAGCCCGCCTGCCAGTCGACGAGCAATGGGTGCTGTCCGGAGACTACCGCATCGGCGGCGGCCACGCCTTGGCCCGCCTGCTCCTGGGAAGGGCCCAGCCGCCCACCGCCCTCATCTGCGGCAACGACCGCATGGCTGTCGGCGCGATCGCTGCCGCCCTCGAACAGGGACTGCGGGTCCCGGAGGACCTCTCCATCGTCGGCTACGACGACCAGGAGGACCTGGCCGACCAGATCACCCCTGCCCTCACCACTGTCGCCATCCCCACTACGAGATGGGACGGACCGCAGTCGAGCACCTCCTGGACGCACTCGCCTCCGGCAAGCCCCCTGTTGGCGCGACAGTGCCCAGGTCCCTCGTCCTCCGCGAGTCGGTGGCTCCTCCGCCGGCGCTCTGAGCCCGCCCGGGGCGCCACCGCTCCCGGGCCCGCTTCCTTCTTGCCGGGCGTGCATTTGTCCCAGCCTCCCCTCCAACGGGCCCCCAAGGGCTCCAGCGCCGAAGGCAGTGCCTTAGAACCTTCGAACGCGGATGTCGCAAGAAGGACAAATTGCCAAAATGCGCAGTCAATTTTGGCGTTGACATCGCTGGATACTGGCGAATAGCCTTTTCAAGTCGGCCGCGCAAACCGTTTTGGCTCTGGTCTTCTGCTTTAGCGGCTCAATGCACCGGGCTTTCCGCTGGCGGATTCGCACGCAGCCATTGAGAATTCGCCATCTTCCGCATTGCGCCGAAGCAATCTGCATTGACTCATAATATTCCGTACAGAGGAGAAGAAATGGCAGCTGGAAGAACATTCGACGTCTCCGGCCCCAGCCGTCGTCGGCTCGTAGGGGCTGGGGCGGTCGGGGCAGCAGGAACCCTCGCCGCAGCGCTGACCCTTGGGGCATCGCAGAAGGCGAGCGCTGCCGAGGGGCCGGCGGGAGGGGCCTTCAGCTCGCCGAACACCTACGACGTGACGGCCTGGAGGATCACGGCGCAGCCGACGGTGACGGCCCAATCGGACATAGGCGCGGTCATCAACGACATCATCGCCGACATCAAGAAGCGCCAGGCCGACCCGAACGCCCGCCCCGGGGCGGTCATCGTCATCCCGCCCGGCGACTACGACCTGAAGACCCGAGTAGTCGTGGACGTGAGCTACCTGACGATCGCCGGGTTCGGGCACGGTTTCTTCTCCCGCAGCATCATGGACAACTCCGACACCACGGGGTGGCAGAACCTCCAGCCAGGGGGCAGCCACGTCCGGATCCTCACGTCCCCGGCCACCCCGCAGGCGTTCCTCGTCAAGCGGGGCGGGAATCCGCGGCTCTCTGGCGTGGTGTTCCGGGACTTCTGCCTCGACGGGGTCGACTTCACCCCGGCCGAGAACAGCTACCGCAACGGCAAGACGGGCATCGAGGTCGCCTCGGACAATGACTCCTTCCATTTCACAGGGATGGGGTTCGTGTACCTCGAGCACGGCCTGGTCGTGCACGGGGCTGACTCTCTGCGGGTCAACGACAATGTGATCGCCGAGTGCGGGAACTGCCTCGAGCTCACCGGGGCGGGCCAGGCGACCTTGGTGGCAGGGAACGAGATGGGCGCCGGCCCCGAGGGGGTCACGATCTACGCCGAGAACCACGAAGGCCTCCTGATCACCGGCAACAACGTCTTCCCCCGCGGCCGCAGCCTCATCGAGCTCAGCGGCTGCAACAGGTGCTCGGTCACCGGCAACCGGCTGCAGGGGTTCTATCCTGGGATGCTGCGCCTGCTGGACAACTGCAAGGAGAACCTCGTCACGGCCAACCACCTCCGCCGCACCAACGAGGGGTACCCGCCCTTCATCGGCCGCGGGAACGGCCTCGACGACCTCTACGGCGTGGTCCATGTCCTCGGGGACAACAACCTCGTCTCGGACAATCTCTTCGCCTACAACGTGCCCCCGGCAAACATCACCCCCGCAGGCGCCCAGCCGACCCAGATCCTCCTCGCCGGCGGCGACGCGAACGTCGTCGCACTCAACCACGTGGTCAGCGATGTCCCGTCCCAGCACGTCGTCCTGGACTCGTCGACCACCAACTCAAAGGTCATGGACAGCGGCGCCGCCTCACAGATCACCTCCTACAGCACCAGCGTGGCCATCCGCCCCACCCCCTAGCCGCCACACCGAGAGGTGGCCCGGGACCCTCCGGGCCGCCACTCCCTGCGGCCCCCACAGCCAGCCCACCCGGGCCAGCTCCGTCTTCACCGTGGAGGTGAGCGATGCTGTTCCCACGGACTGATCGCCGAGCGCGACCTCAGTGCTGCCCGCCGCTGATGTTCCCACCCCAAATCATCGTCGGCGGTCGGTGGCTGTGCGCCCCGGGGACCGCCCGCCCACGATGGGCCTGATTCGGCCGGGGACAGGACGACCGGCAATTCCCGGAACCGGCCCCAGGATCAACGCGCCCAGGCTGCCGCCGGCCCCGTGCGGGAATCCGCACGTTGAGAACGAGGAAGCGTGCAAGGGTCCGAGGAAGCGCGCCGCGGCTATGACGACGTCGAGCGGTCCTCCGACGTCGCCGAACACGGTCGCGGGGGCTCGCCACCCTTTGCCACGGATCGGGGACGCCGAACCCTGCCGGGCTTCGCGACTCGGTGCGGTCCTCGTCTGGCCACGGCATAGTTGCCATGGTCTGTACAAGGCACCCGTCCTAGAGGCCGACCGTGGGCGTGGCCCGGATGGCGTTGACGGTCCGGTCTGCGATGACCTGGGCGTCGCTTCCGGTATCGAGGATCGTATTCCGAGTCGATGCGGGATCGACCTGGACGGCGGTGACGGCGAGGACGTCCGAAGCCCCGGTCGTCAGCAGGGCGTCCACCTGGGCCGAGAAGGCGGAGTCGCTGGACTTGGCGTGGACGTCCATCGCCACCACGTGGTTGCTGGAGACGAAGTTTCCGGCCCCCACCGTCAGCCGTATGACGACAGGCCTTGCACCAGTGGGCCGGATGCTCTGCGCGTCGATGACCTCGGAGAAGTGGTTGCCGATGACAGAGTTGTTGCTGCCGTCGACACTGAGGAGTCCGTTGAGGTCGTCCAGTCCGTTGTCGACTCCCAGGAAGGGCGTCCAGGGCTCGTGGTCGCGCAGGAAGTGGTTCGTGGCCACGAGGTTCTCCGAGCTGTTCCCTGCCAGGATCACCATCCCGGGGTAGAACGAGTGCAGGCGGTTGTTGGTGACGCTTGAACGCGTGACGCCCTCGAGCCGGACGCTGCTCGCGCCGCGGGGGAAGACGTTGTTCGCGGTGATCAGGAGGCCGCCGTGGTTCTGGGCGTAGATCGAGTGGCCCTTGAATCCGGCCCCGACCAGGTTGTCGGTGATCTTCGACGCCTGTCCCCACCCGCGCAGCTCGATGCAGCTTCCGCATTCGGCGATGAAGTTGTCGTGGACCGAGAGTGCGTCCGCGTTATAGATGGTGAGGGCATTCTCGAGATAGACGAATCCCATGCCGTTGATCCGGAACGAGTCGTTGGCATTCGCGACGAAGATGCCGGTCTTGCCGTTGGCGTAGGTGTTCTCCGGGTGCAATCCCGAGCCGTCCGGGGTGAAGTGCATCCCGTCGATGCAGAAGTTCGAGAACTCGACCGAGCTGATCCGCGGGCTCCCGCTGCGTTCGACGTAGAACGCTGCTCCCTTGGATTCCTCCGCGTCTGTGCTGGGGGGAATGTCGACGAGGATGCGGCTCCCCCCGGGCCACAGCTCGTGCAGGTCGGGCCATTCCTCCTCCGGGACGTTGAACCGGATGCTTGAGGACGTGAAGCCGTGTCCCGAGCCCTGGATCCTGAGGAAGCTGACATCGATCACGACCTGCGTGCGGAGGCGGTAGTCACCGGGCGGAATGTAGATCACCGCGCCCGGCTTTCCCCCGCTGTCCGCATCGGCGACGTCCTGCCGGTCCTTGATGTCGGCGATCATGCTGTTGATGACCTCGCCCACGTCCTTGGACGGGTCGCCGACGGGCCATGCAGTCACGTCGTAGTAGTTGTTCCCTGACATGGGTCCTTCCCTTTCCGTTTCAGCCGAGGGGGTACGCGGTGCCTGCGGCGTCCCGAGCGGCGAGCGTGGTGTCGCCCTGCCGGGGTGCCGGGAACGCCAGGGCGCCGAAGGAGCCGATGATCTCCACGACGGGCCCGTCGACGACGACTCTCACCGGGCCGTTGCAGGGCACCGACCACTGCCCGAGGTCACAGGTCGCCGTCAGGATGGCACCCTGAGGGTCTAGGGTTCGAGGGTCTGGGGTTCGCTGGAGCCGGAAGACGTTCCGGCTCCCCTCCTCGAGGCAGAGGCTTCCCCCATGCGACCAATCGACATCGAACGCCCCGCCCACGGCGATCCCCTGCTCCGGGAGTGCGGCCAGCGGCCGTCCGGGCCCACGGCGCCCCTCCAGGCTGGCCGGGAGGCGGATCTCGAGCCGGTCCCCGACGAGCACGAGCCGGTGGGGCAGGCTGTGCGCTCCGGCCCACCCCGCGCCCGCGTCCGAGACGTGCCGGAGCCAGTAGACGATCCCCGGGCTGGCGTCCTTGTCGCGGTACGCCGCCCCCGCATAGTAGGAGGGGCCATAGGTGAGACGGCGCCAGGGGCCCTCCGCGACGAAGCGCCCCTCGACGATGTCGCCGAGGGCGTAGGCCTCGTAGTGCGGGCGCACCGGCTCCCAGACGGAGACGAGCAACGCCCACTTCTCCCCGACGCGCACGGCCTGGGGGCACTCCCAGACCGAGCCCGTCCACACGCCGTCGGTCTCGCTGCTGTGGCGGGAGGCGAAGACGCCGTCGTAGCGCCACGCGGAAAGGTCCTGGGAGGCCCAGGCGTAGGCCAGCGCAGTCCCGTCGGGGCGGCCGGAGCCGATGATCATCCGCCAGCAGTTCCCGTCGTGGAAGACCATCGGGTCCCGGAACGCCACGGACTCCTCGCCGGCAGGGAGCTCGGCGACGACGGGGCCCTTCACCCAGCCTTCCCAGGTGGTGCCGCTGCCCGGGGCCGGCCGCGCTGTGCGGGCTCTGCCGATCGCGTCGTCCTCGACGGAGGTGTAGAACATGGTGCCCTCTCCGTCGGGACCGACGGCGATGCTGCCGGACCAACAGCCCCGGTCGCCCTCTCCCGGTTCGAGCGCAACCGGCCCGGTCTCCCATTCCAGGAGGTCCTCGGAGGTGGCGTGGCCCCACCGGCACTGCGGGGCCCAGTCGGTGGCTCCGGGGACGTGCTGGTAGAAGAGGTGGTAGGTGCCCCCGTGGAAGGTCAGCCCCAGGGGATCGTTGATCCATCCCGAGGGGGAGGTGAAGTGGAACGCCGGGCGAGAGGCCTGCTCTCTTGTCCCGCTGCCCTGGTCCAGGGCGGCGGCGGGGCTCTCGTCTGTCGCGGAGTGCTGTGGCATGTCGTCTCTTCCGTGAATCGTTTCGCTCCGGTGGGCAGGAGGCCTGCCCGGGGGCGCTGGCTCTGGTGCGGGAGCGCCTGGTCGGCGTCCCGCTCGTCTGGTTCTAGGGCTCCCGGGCTGGGGCGACCGAGTCGCGGGGCACGAGCGGGCAGGGCAGCCGGACGGGCTCGAAGGGGCCAGCGGCGGGGCGGTCGCTGCCCTCGGCGAGCATCTCCGCAGCGGTCTCCAGCGCCCAGGCCCCCATCTCGTAGTGGGGCAGGGCGACGGTGGTCAGGCCGGGGAACAGGTTCGCGGCGATGATCTCCTGGTTGTCGAAACCGACGACCGAGAGGTCCTCGGGGATCTTCAGGCCGAGCTCACGGGCTGCCCGGTAGGCGCCCATCGCCATGCGGTCGTTGTAGCAGAACAGGGCCGTCGGCTCGGAGCGGGCCAGGACCTCCTTGGCAAGCTCATACGCCTCGGCTGGTTCCGAGACCGATTCCCCGACGAGCTTCTCCTCGTACGGGATGCCGTACTCGGCGAGGACCTTGCGGTAGCCGGCGAGGCGGCCGCGGGTGGCGGGGACGTCGTCGTCGTTGTTCAGGAAGGCGATGCGGCGGTGGCCCGCCTCGGCCAGGTGCCGGACCGCGGCGACGGCCCCGCCG
Organism: Sinomonas sp.; assembly: GCF_036848755.1. NCBI lineage: Bacteria > Bacillati > Actinomycetota > Actinomycetes > Micrococcales > Micrococcaceae > Sinomonas > Sinomonas sp. The sequence continues at coordinate 16,475 of NZ_DAIUJO010000022.1, forward strand.
CCCTCGTCCGGAACGACGGAGGGGAGTCGGCCGGTCCCGTCGGTCGCGTCGATGAGGACGGCGGGCAGGTCGGAGAGGTTCGGGGGGAGGGAGATCTTCCGGTGGTACATGGTGGCGTAGAGGATGGCGTCGACCTGCCGGTCGATGAGCGCCTGGACGTCGGCCCGGTGCGCCTCGGCGCTGTTGCCCCGATCGGCGCTGACGATCACCAAGGTCAGCCCATGGGCGCGGGCCGCCTCCTGGGCGCCGAGGATGATCCGGCCCGCATGCGGGGTCGTGGCGATCTCCTCGCTGAGCAGGCCGACGAGCCCGGACCTGCGGGTGCGCAGGGCCTGGGCCACTCTGTTCGGGCCATAGCCCAGGGTCTGTGCCGCCTCCCGCACGCGGTTCCTCGTCTCCTCCGCGACCCGGGTGTGCGGGGTCTCGTTCAGCACGTGGGAGACGGTCGTGACCGAGACCCCCGCCAGCTTCGCCACGTCCCGGATGCCCACGGCCTTCACCTTGTTCCCCTCCCCCGATTTCCCATCAGATCACACCACTCGTCCCAGAGGACTGGCTAGGGGGAGCCCGTCGAGCGGGCCGTCAAGGCGCCAGAAGTCCATGGTGCGCGTCGTTCCTTCCAGAGGTTGTGTGGGCGCGTCGGGGCTTCAGCCCTTGACCGCGCCCAGGGTGAGTCCGGCGACGATGTGCCGCTGGAGGAGGAGTGTCAGGAGGATCACCGGGACCGAGTAGACGACCGCCAGGGCGGTCATCGATCCCCAGTCGAGGCCGAACTGGGTCTGGAAGTTGGCGATCACTACGGGGGTGGTCTGGGCCCGCACCGAGGTCAGCAGCAGGGCGAAGAGGAACTCGTTCCAAGAGGCCAGGAACGCGAAGATCGCCGTCACTGCCACGCCGCCGGAGGTGACGGGGATCACGACGCGCCACAGCGCGCCCAGGCGCGAGCATCCGTCGATCTTTGCCGCCTCCTCGAGTTCGGCCGGGACCGCTTCGAAGAAGCTCGACATGAGCCAGATCGACAGCGGCAGGGAGATCGTCGTGTGGGCGATGGCCAGGGCGACCGAGGTGTCCGACAGCCCCAGGTTGTGGAAGATGCCGATCATCGGCACGCCAATCACGATCGGGGGCACCATCCTGGTCACGAGCGCCGCAACGATGAAGAACCGGCCTGTGCGGGTCTTGTATCTCACGACCGCGTACGCCGCCGGCAGCGCCAGCACCAGGGAGATCAGGGTGCTCAGGGTGGCGGTGACGATGCTGTTGATGAAGGATGCGAGGACGCCGTCCCGGGAGAGGGCGGAGACGTAGTTCGCGACCGTCCATTCGCTGGGCAGCAGCCTCGGGGGCACGGAGATGGTCTCAAGCGGGGTCTTCAGGGAGGTCAGCAGCATGTAGACGAAGGGGAACCCGTACAGCACCACCACAGCGACGAGGATGATCCACAGGATCGACTTCGAGCTCAGCTTGCGGACTTCGAGTCCGTTCATGGTTCAGTCCTCGCTTCCGGGGCGCCAGATGGACAGGATGGCGACGATGGCCACGGCCAGCATGACGACCAGGTAGACGGTGCCCATGGCGCTGGCCAGGCCCGGGTCTCCGAAGCGGACCATCGTCTGGTAGATCAGCAGCGACAGTGTCTGGGTGCTGGACTCGGGACCGCCGTTGGTCTGGATGAGGATGACGTCGAAGGCACGGGCCGCGTCGATGCCGCGCACGATCAGGGCCACGGCGATGACCGGGCGCAGCAGCGGCAGCAGGATCCGGAACAGGATCGTCGGGTAGCGGGCGCCGTCGATCCGTGCGGCCTCCACGACGTCGCCGGGGATGTTCTGCAGCCCTGCGAAGAGCACGAGGGTGATGAAGGAGGTGGTGAGCCAGATGTCCGGGATGGCGACCGAGAACAGAGCGATGCTCGGGTTGGACAGCCACTGGATGTCCGTGCTCGCGTGCAGGATCCCGACTCTGGTCAGGAGGTCGTTGACGATGCCGAAGTTGTCGATCAACAGGAACCGCCACAGCAGGCCCGCCACGATCGGGGCGATCATGAGCGGGTAGAGGAACACCGTGCGGAAGACCCGGGACGCGTTCCCCAGCGCAGTGAAGACCAGCGCCACGGCCAGGCCGAGGACGAACTCGAAGGTCACGACGATGGCCGCGTAGGCGGCTGTCCGCCAGGCGGAGTTGAGGAAGTCCGCGTCCTGGAAGAGGCGGACGTAGTTGCCGAAGCCGACAAACTGGCGCGGACCGCCGGCGAACGGGCTGATCTTGAAGAACCCGTCCCAGACGAACTGCACAAGCGGCCAGCCGATGAAGATGGCGAGGAACGCCGCCGCGGGAAGCATCAGAAGCGCTGCGAAGCGGCGGTCCGCCAGGCGGATCCTGGACTTTCTTCCGGAGGGCTGGCGCGGGTGGCCGGTGAGGCCCCCCGCGCGGTCCGCCACTACTTGACTAGCGATTGGACCTGCTCCTTCGCGGCGTTCAGGAGGGCCTGGTCATCGGCCCCCGACTGAAGCGACTTCTGGATCATCGGGACAAGGACGGTGTCCACGATCTGCTGCCACTTGGGCGTTGCCGGCCGCGGGATCGTGGCCGGGGCGTTGAGGGTGTCGACGAGGGGCTTGTAGTTCTCGTAGCCGGCCTGGTTCTCGTACTTTGCGAAGGCCGACTTCCGGGCAACCAGTCCCAGCGAGCTCGTCGCCGCGAGCTCGTTGTGGTCGTAGGCGAACTTCACGAAGTCCGTCGCTGCCTGCTGCTGCTTGCCCGCCTTCGGCACAGTCAGATACCAAGCGCCAGGGACGCCTGCCACACCGCCAGGGCCTGCGATCATCTGGGCGACCCCGACCTTGCCGCTGACCGGGGAGTCCTTGGGGATCTGCCGGTACTCGTGCGCCCAGAACAGCGACATGGCCGTCTTGCCCTGGTTGAACAGGTTCTGCGCGGCGGCCCAGTCGACCTGGGTTGCCCCCGGAGGGGCGTACTTGGCCAGGCTGTCGTCGAACTGGAGTGCCTTGAGGCTGTCGGCGTCGCCCAGGGAGACCTGCGAGCCGTCGGCGTTCGTCACCATGGTCTTCTCCCCGGTCTGGGAGAGCATCGCGAGGTATTCCGTCTCGACGGCGCCCTTGACGTCGGTGCCGTACATGCCGCCCTTGGTGAAGAACGCTGCCGCGTCCTGGTACTGCTGCCAGGTCGTGGGCGGCTTCAGCTCGTACCCGTACTTTGTCTTGAACGCGGCCTGGTTGGCCGGATCGTTGAAGAGGTCCTTGCGGTAGTACAGGATCTCCGAGTTGGTCCACACCGGCATCCCGACATACGTGCCGCCGATGTTGGCCTCCTGGACCAGGGCCGGGAACAGGTCGCCCTTCACGCTGTCGGTGAAGAGGCTGTCCAACGGCGCCACCGCGTCCTTGAAGGTAGGCATCCAGACCGAGTCCATCGCGGCGACGTCGAAGGAGACGCTGCCCGAGGTGAGCTCGCTGTTGAGCCTGTTGTACAGGCCGTCGTACGGCAGTTCGACGAAGGAGACCTTTGTGCCCGTCTCCTTGGTGTACTCGTCCGCGATCGGCTGGAGCTCGGCGTGGCCGCCGGCCTCCACGAGCACGGTGATGTTTTTGCCGGACGACGACGTGCTGCCGCCGACGCCGCAGCCGCCCAGTGCGAGGGCGGTGACCGCGGCGGCCGATGCCGCCACGGCGAGTTTCCTACGAAGCATCCTCACTCCGAATCTTCCTGTATGCAGGTGCACTGCTCTGTGGGTGTGCCAGGGATGGAACGTCTTGCGAAAACGTCTTGGCAAAACGTCTTGGCATCGACGATAGGTCTGCTTCGTGGTGGCCGTCAACGGGCCTCCGGTGCCAAAATCCTTTGGCAGACGGCCAAAGGATTTTGGCACCCGAGAGGCCCGCCCGGGCCCCCCGACCCCGCCCGGGCGGGCCCCGGTCCATACTCCCCCGCCGACCGCCCCGGACCCCCCGCACGCCATCCCGCCCCACCTCGGACCCCGGGAGAGAGCGTGCCCCCTCCCAGAGCCAGGAGCCACTTTGAGGCCACTCCCCTGCCCCCCTGCCAAGTCCCCCACCTCGGCACGTCCATGATGCGACTCGTCCAAACCCGCCCCGACGAGGTCCTGGTCGTCGGGGAGGCCCTCGTCGACATCATCCCCTGCGCCCACGGGACCGAAGAGCACCCCGGCGGCTCCCCTGCGAACGTCGCCCTCGGCCTCGCCCGGCTCGGCGCGCCCACATCCTTCCTCACGGCAATTGCCCGCGATCCCCGAGGCGAGGCGATCGCCTCGAGGCTGGGCGCCGACAACGTCAGGCTGCTCCCCGAATCCTGGTCCGCGGTCCGCACTGCCACGGCCGAGGCCGAGATACGGGCCGACGGATCCGCGGCCTACAGCTTCGACATCGAATGGGCCCTCCCAGAGAACATTGAGCTCCCCGCCGCACGCCACCTCCACATCGGCTCCATCTCGGCCTTCTTGCATCCCGGCGCGGACCGGGTCCAGCAGATCGCCCGGACGCTGCGCGAGGCGGGAGCGACCGTCAGCCTCGACCCGAACATCCGCCCAGCCCTGACCGGAGACCCGGAACCGGCGCAGATGCGCTTCCAGCGGCTCGCCGCACTCGCCCACCTGGTCAAGCTCAGCGACGAGGATGCCGCCTTCCTCTACCCCGACCTCGCGCCCACGCAGGCCGTCCGTGCCATCGGGCTGCTGGGGCCCGTGGTGGCCCTCACACGAGGCCAGGCGGGGTCGCTCCTCTACGCCGGCAGGGACATCATCGAGGTCGGGCCCGTGCCCACCGCCGTATCGGACACGGTCGGCGCAGGCGACAGCTACATGTCGGCCCTCCTCTGGGCCCTTCTCCGCCGCATCGGCTGGCCATTCGAACCCGGAGACGACCACGAGCTGGCCGCGGCCGGCGCCTTCGCCGCTGCCGCTGCAGCGATAACCGTCAGCCGGAGAGGAGCGCAGCCGCCCACGCTGCACGAGATCAACAAGCCCGTCGCGGTTGGCCCAGGCCCCCGCTCCAACGTCGGGGGGCACGGGTCCTCCGCCCGCCAGTGAGAGCGGGGGCAAGGGAGCGCGACGGGAATCACCCATTCGATTCTTCGGCGCGACCTCAACCGGGCGGTCGGGGCGTCGAGCGTCAGAAATGGGCTCGACGCTCGATGGGCCACGGCTCGCGCCGGACGGCCCCATTCACGTTGTGGACCGTATCGTCTCCCTCTTTCGGCGAGCATGGCGTCCTAGGGTGGACCTCAATGCGTCAAGGGTCCCGGGCCAATTAGGGCCGCCGGGACGCTCTTCGCCGCAGTTCCGCTCAGAAGTCTCGGAATGATGCCGCCCTACCCTTCAAGTCCACGCCGCTGAAGGAATGGAGTCAGTTCAGTCCGTCTAGGTTGCAATCCAATCCGGTCAGTATGTCCTTCAACGGTGCAGCGGGAATCGTCAGAGGATTCTGAGGTTAGTTTTGGGCTCAGGAGTCAGTTTGCACTTCTCCTCGGCTGACAAACCTTGCAGTCCTTGCCTGCTGGCAAAATCCTAGGTGCGCCCCGAACATAAAGGAATGAGTAGTGGTCCAGAATCAATCAAGAAACCGGCGAATTCCAGGGGCACAGACCATGAACGGAGATTCTTGCTCCGCAGTAATGTTCCGCAGGAGCACTTGGTAAGAAAACACTGCAGCCTACCTGGAAGACTTCCGAGTAGGCAGCCGATATATCGCATATGAGGTCCGGCGGTTTTGTCTAGACCTATTTCTCGCGCCCCAGCACAGGAGCCAGATTCACACGCTGGGCAGTCGCCGATGGGCTATGTGGGCCAGCTTTGGAGAAGCAGGCGCCGACACCACCCGGGTCCACACGAATAGTTCTGAATAGCGAAAGTGAGCGGAGTATCTGCAAGAACTTGCAGATACTCCGCTCACTTTCGGCAGATAGGTCCCCGGACATGCAGCTAAACTGCCATCTCACAAAACTGCTCGTAGATTGGCACGCAACTTGGTGCTTGAGACAAGGAGGCGGACCAGTCATTCCGGGGCTTCCGTCGCCGCCCAGCGGCTCGGTTCTGTCATCGAAGATGGTCCATTTCTAGGCCGAGCCGACCGCAAGACCATCGGGCACGAATGCCCCTTTGCGAATCCTCCACCGGACGGGGCACTATCGGTCAGGGCTCGTCTGAAGGCTTGGCAGCCCTGAAGGAGATCGCGCTGCGCGGCACCTGGATTTTTGTAGACCTGCATCGATCATCGGCGGCTATTGAACCCGGGGTGAGGCGGTGCCGGGAGAGGTCTCGAAGGTCTGGACGTATTCGATCGCGGCCCGAAGGGCGTCTCTCAGCGGAGTCGTGTTCCGCTGTACCTGGGAGAGGAGCATGCCGCCCTGGAACGCGGAGAGCAGCAGGTTGGCCAGACGGGAGGGATCGGCGTCGACACTGATGCGGCCGAGTTTCTGCATGCGCTGGAGACCGTCGCGGAAGATGTCCCTCCACTGGTCGAACGCATTCGCGAGCTCATCGTGGACGTCGAGGTCGGTCTTGATGATCTCGCTCGCGAGGGACCCGAGGGTGCAGCCTTCCTGATGGGCGCGCTCGAAGCCGACATAGAAGTCCGCCCACTCCCGCAACGCGTCCAGGCTGTCGAAGCTGGCGAACCGGTCACTGCGATGGAACGAGAGGACTCGCTCCGCACGCCATTCGATCACCGCCAGGACGAGGCTCTCCTTGGTCGGGAAGTAGTGGTTGAGCTGGGACCCGCTGACGCCGGCGGCCCGTCGGAGCTGCTCATTGTTCGTCGCATGGACACCGTTGGTGTAGATGAGCTCGGCAGCCTGCTCCAGGATCCGCTCGCGCGTCGCCTGCCCCTTGTCGGTGAGCCTCCGAGGCTCTCGGATCTCCGCACTGGCTTTCATACTCCGATCATAGACTAAAACTGGGCTTGACAGCCCACTCTCGGCGGTGCTTAATGGAATAACTGGGCTGGCAAGCCCAAAAATTGGATCCATGGGTCGAGATCACGGTTCACAAGCCGCCTCTCATTCCCGGCCCCCAGGAGGTGTCTGCTGTGCCACGACCGAAGGTGCCTGTCGAGCAGCAAGTAGGACCGGCGAAAAACGGGATCGGCCGCGAGGAACCGCTGTGGCTGGCCTTCGCTTCAGCGGTCGTCGCCTTGCTCGCGTCGTTTGCCACGGTGGGATCGACGATTCCGCTGTTCAACATCTATAGGGCCCAGGACGGGTTCAACAGCGCGGACATCTCCCTGACCGTGGTCGCCTACTCGGTCGGCACGCTCGGGACACTGTTGGTCATGGGGCGCCTCTCCAACCATGCGGGCCGGCGCCCCGTCTCCATCGCCAGTCTCGCCTTCCTGATTGCGGGAACCCTGACGCTGTTGAACGTGCACCACATCGGCATCCTGGTCGCCGGTCGGCTGCTGATGGGACTCGGTGCCGGGCTGGCCAGCAGCAGCCTTACGTCCTACATAGTCGACGCGGCCCCGGTCAAGCCGGCCTGGCTGGCCTCCGTGGCCTCCAGCCAGACGGTCATGCTCGGGCTGGCCCTGGGTGCAGTCGCATCAGGTGCCCTGGTCCAGTTCGGGCCCTGGCCTCGCGAGCTCGTGTACATCGTCGACATCAGCTTCCTCTTGCTCGCAGCAGTGATGATCACCGTCAGCCCCGAAACCGTGACCCGAACAGCAGGCGGTTGGCGGTCACTGCGGCCCAGCGTCCGCCTGCCGGTCGGAGTCAGGCATCTGCTTCCCGTCGCGGCCGCCGTCTTCCTCGCTACCTGGGCAACCGGAGCCTTCTACCAGGCCTTCGTGCCCGCACTGGTCCAAGACCAGCTCCGAACCAGCAGCCCACTCGTGCTTGGACTGGTGTTCGCCGCCTACATGGGCTCGAGCGCACTAGGGGCTCCCATCGGCGGCCGGTTCACAGCGGCTGGAGCTCAGCGCATCGGTATGGTCGGATTCCTGGTGGGGTGGATAGGCCTCATCACCGCGATCGCGACAGGGGCACTCCCGCTGTTCATCGTCGCAACCGTCCTCGCCGGCGCCGGCCAGGGCATCGCTATCAGCGCCGCCACCGGGGCCCTCCTGCACGGAGGAACCTCGGCCGAGCGGGCACCGATCCTCGCTGTGGTCTACCTCATCTCCTACAGCGGGGCGACCGTCCCCAGTATCATCTCGGCTCAGCTCTCCGGAGCCTTCCCGCTGCCGCAGATCGCACTCGGATACAGCGGCCTCGCGCTCCTCGCCACGATGTTCACGGCCCTCTCGCGCACAACCCCCGCACAACCGCGGTGAGGGAGAGCCGCGTGGGCGAAGCGGGGCGGAGCATCCGAGGTGAACAGCCTGTGACGATCGGAACGACGGAACCTCGACCAGCCCCAGCCAATGAATGACACCGCAGAGGCTCATCCCCGAGAACGCCGCATATTCGCTTCAACCTTCCGCCCAGAAATACACGACAGAGGAGAAACCAATGAAAGCCATCGTGGTAACCGATCAGGCAGCAGGACTGGCCGGAATGACGCTGACCGAGCGTCCCGAGCCGAGGGCGGCCATCAACGACGTGATCGTCCAGATTCACGCCTCGGGATTCGTCCCGACCGAGATGGACTGGCCATCGACGTGGACCGACCGCGCCGGCCACGACAAGACACCGTCGATCCCCGGACATGAGGTGGCCGGAGTGGTCAGCGCCCTCGGCTACGGCACAACCGGACTCTCGATCGGACAGCGGGTCTTCGGGCTCGCGGATTGGCATCGCGACGGAACTCTGGCGGAGTATGTGGCCGTCGAGGCACGCAACCTCGCCCCGCTGCCAGGCGACGTCGACTTCACCGCTGCCGCGTCCCTGCCGATCTCCGGCCTGACCGCGTGGCAGGGCCTGTTCCAGCACGGCCGCCTACAGGCCGGCCAGACAGTCCTTGCCCACGGCGCGGCCGGGGCCGTGGGGACGATGGTGACACAGCTCGCCCGTGAGGCCGGCGCCTATGTCATCGGCACAGGCCGACCCGGTGACCGTGAGAAGGCGCTCGAGTTCGGAGCGCACGAGTTCGTCGACCTCGAGAATGACGCGCTCGACTCTGTCGGCGGCGTCGACCTTGTCTTTGATGTCATCGGAGGCGACATACAGAAGCGGTCCGCGGCCCTGATCAAGCCCGGGGGAACGCTGGTGTCCATCGTCGGGCAGGTCGAGGCCCGCCCGGCCGATGGCCTGGCGGTGGACTTCGTCGTGGAGGCCGATCGCGCCGAGCTGGTCGAGATCGTGCAGCGGGTCCGGGATGGCCGACTGCGGACGAACATCGACACCATCGCGCCCCTCGACCAAGCGGTCTCAGCCCTCAACCCCACCATCCGGCGCAAGGGAAAGACGATCATCAGCATCCGCCCGTAACGGGCCAAGTCCGCGTGGACCGGCACCGGCGGACCAGTGAGGTAGGCGGCAGCCCGGGGCGGCCGCCTCCCACCGCGGACGGCAGGCTTTCGGACCAAGGTCGGCCACCACGTGTCAGGATCTCGGCTGGGACTGCTCGGACGTACTCCACCGTCCGCCGGCAACTCCCCGCGGCGCAGCCGCGGGACGAGGACGAGCCGCCACGGCGGTACCCCGGAATGCTCGGCGAGGTGCTCTGAGGACAGCGCCTGGCGGTCCGCAGGCGCTACCGGCCCTGGTCCTTCAACCAACTCAACAACAACAGCTTGTGAGACGTCGACCTACTTGCAAGAACTTGCGGATGCAAATGTCAGGACAGCCGAGGAGCCTGGCCCGATCAGGCCGTGCCGACGGGTCTCCTGGGAGTCGCGTCGGGCACATTAGGGACGGAGTTGCGGGTTCGAAGGCAGGGCTTTCGTCCTTGGTCGTTCAGGTGCTCGGGGTACGAGGCCTGAGTCGGCGGGGCAGTTCGCCGGCGAGCTTCTGGACGAGGCCCTGGAGAGGCTGGGTCGCGTCGACGCGGAGCCCTGGCTCGTCGGGTTCGAGGGGTTCGAGGGTTGCGAGCTGGCTGTCGAGCAGGCTTGCGGGCATGTACTCGTGGTCTCGGGCGGCCATGCGCAGCGCGATGTCGTCGTGGGCGGCGTCGAGGTGGACGAAGACGGCGTGGGGGGCGTGGGCGAGGAGTCGCTGGCGGTATGCGCGCCGGAGCGCGGAGCATGCGACGACCGAGGGGCGGGCGGCTGCGGCGCGCCGGACGGTGTCGAGCCGTGGCCAGCGGTCCTCGTCGGTGAGCGGGATGCCGGCTCCCATCTTGGCCTTGTTCCCGGCTGGGTGTAGGTCGTCGGCATCGATGAACTCCAAGCCCAGGGCCGCGGCGAGGGCGGAGCCGACGGTGGTCTTGCCGACGCCGGAGACTCCCATGACGAAGACCGTCGGCACGCTGCTCACAGCCGCCCCTGCCGGTCGGTGCCAGCGGGGATCGGGGCCATCCTGGTGACGACGGCGGGCGAGGCGAGGCAGGGGGCGACGGCTGCGTCGAGGGCCTGGACTGCAGGGCCCCGGGCGTGGGCGTCGAGGAGCTCGGCGGAGGTCCACTTCTCGATCATGGTGATGGTTCCGTCCTCGGCGTCGTGGATGGCGTAGAGGAGGCAGCCCTCCTCTTCGTGGACGGCTGGGATGGCGGAGCGGAGGGCTTCGGCGAGCTGCTCCTTCGTCCCCTCGGCGGGATGGAAGACGGCGGTGAGGACGACGGCGGGCATGGTTCTCCTTCGGTCTGTGCGGCGGGGTGATGTGGGAGCCGAAGGCTCAGGGCGCGGGAGCGTGCTGGGCCAGGGGCGCGGTGCTGGAGCGGCGGACGAACTCGGCGTCGACTTCGATCCTCCGCCGGGGCTCGGGCAGGAGGCCCTTCGCGCGCCCGACGGCGAGTTCGACGGAGTGGAGGGCGAGCATGTCGATGGGCTGTCGGATCACGGTCAGGGGCGGCGAGACGAGCTCTGTCCAGGGGTTGTCGTCGAAGACGACGAGGCTGAGGTCCTCGGGGACTCGGATGTCGGACTGCTTGATCCGCCGGAGGGCGGAGCGGACCTGGGCCGTGTTCCCGACGATGATTGCCGTCGGGGGCTCGGGGGCGTTCAGGAGCGCCCCGACGGCGTCTGCGCCTGCGTCGCCGCGGAAGGGGATGTGGTGGACCAGTTCCCCGTCCGCAGCCAGGCCGGCGGCCTGCAGGGCGCGCCGGAAGCCGGCCACCCGGTCACGGCCGGTGGAAGTGTCGGCGGGGCCGGAGATGAAGCCGATCCGGCTGTGGCCGAGCCCGATGAGGTGGTTGGCCGCGACTTCTGCGGAGACGTCGTTGCGGATGGTGACGACGTCGGTCTGCTCGAGCTGGTCGATCTCGCGGTCGACGAAGACGACGTCTATGCCCAGGTCGATCAGCCGCCCCCACTTCTCCACATTGTCCCCGGCGGGGGTAGCGATCACGGAGGCGACCGAGCGCTCTATGAGGGTGTCGAGGGACTCAGCCTCCAGATGCGGGTCCTCCTGGGTGGTGAGCAGGACCACGTGGACCCCGCGGGCCCTGGCCTCCCACACGACGCGGTCGGCCAGACGGGCGAAGAAGGGGTTGGCCAGGTCGGCCAGCACCAGGCCGATGGTCGAGGTGGTCCTCTGCTGGAGCTCCCGCGCGGCCGCCCTGGGGTGGTACGCGAGCTGCTCGATCGCCGCCACGACCTTGGCCCTGGTCTGCGGGGCCACAGGACCGGTGCCGTCGTTGAGCACGCGGGAGACGACGGCGACCGAGACGCCCGCCTCGCGGGCGACGTCGCGGATGGTGGCTGGCTTCCTCACCGGCTCCTCCTTGGGTCTGATGGAAAGACTAGACCAGTCTCCCGAACAGGGGTGATTGACCTCACGGTCTTCCTGCTGGTACAAAAGTGTAACCGTTACCACTCAAGGTACCAAGCGGACGACGAGGGAGTCGGGCGAAGCCGGCTCGAAACGACACCCCGTCGGCCGCCCGATGACAGGAAGAGCACCGTGAACCTCCACTCCCTCCTCGAACAGCGCGAAGCCGAAGGCCGCCCGATCCGGGTCGGCCTGATCGGGGCCGGCCGCTTCGGCACCATGTACCTCTCCCAGGCCAGGAACATCCCCGGAGTCCACGTCGTGGCCATCGCGGACATCAACACCAAGCGCGCCCAGGGCGCCCTCGAGCTCGTCGAGTGGCCCGCCGAGGCCGTCTCCCCCACCGTCGAGGATGCCCTCGCCCGCCGCGGGACCGCCGTCGTCCCGGACGCCTCGGCCCTGTTCGGAGCGGACATCGACGTCATCGTCGAGGCCACCGGGAACCCGATCGTGGGCATCGACCACGCCCTTCGCGCCATCGCCTCGGGCAAGCACATCATCATGGTCACCGTCGAGGCAGACGCCCTCGCCGGGCCCGCCCTGGCCCGCCGCGCCCAGGAGGCCGGAGTCGTCTACTCGATGGCCTACGGCGACCAGCCGGCCCTGATCATGGAGCTGGTCGACTGGGCCCGCACGTCCGGGTTCGACGTCGTCTGCGCCGGCAAGGGAGCGAAGTACCTCCCGCACTACCACGAGATGAACCCCGACAACGTCTGGGAGAACTGGGAGTTCTCCAAGGAGCTGACCGACTCGGGCCAGCTCAACCCCCACATGCACACCTCCTTCCGCGACGGGACCAAGGCCGCGATCGAGATGGCCGCCGTCGCCAACGCCGCCGGCCTGGTCCCCTCCGACACCGGCCTGACCTTCACCCCCGGCAACGTCGAGGAGATCGCCACGATCTGCCGGCCCTCCGCCGTCGGCGGGGTACTGGCCCACGAAGGCTCGGTCGAGGTGATGTCCAGCGTCACCCGAGAGGGCGACTGGATCCCGTTCAACACCCAGGAGGGCGTCTTCGTCGTGGTCAAGGCCACCAACAGGTACGTCTCGGGATGCTTCACCGAGTACCCATGGCACCCGGACCCCACCGGCCAGTACGCCGCCCTCTACCGCCCGTACCACTACGTCGGCCTCGAGCTGAACATCACGGTCGCCAACGCGGTCCTGCGCGGGATCGCAACCGGCTCCCCCAAGGGCTTCTTCGGCGACGTCGTCGCCACGGCGAAGAAGGACCTCGCAGCCGGCGAGTTCCTCGACGGCGAAGGCGGCTACACCGTCTGGGGCAAGCTCGTCTCGGCCGAGACGTCCGTCCGCGAAGGCCTCCTGCCCGTCGCCCTCGCCCACCACGTCGAGCTGAAGAACAGCGTCACAAAGGGCGCCAGCGTCAAGTGGGATGACATCGTCATCGACGAATCCCTCGCCACCGCCCTCGAGCTCCGCCGGGAGACCGAAGCCCTCATCGGCGCCACCGTCTGAACCCCCACGAGAGAAAGACCCCTTCCGAAGATGAAAGGAACACCATGAGGAAACGAGCCGGCTGGCTTTCGGCCCTCGCCGCCGCTTCTGTCACTGCCCTGGCCCTGACCGGCTGCTCCGGAGGCGCTTCCGCCACGGGGAACAGCAGCGTCGAGGTCAAGCTCTCCATCCCCGACCCGATCGGATCGTCGGTGGGGATGGCCGCCCAGCACTTCGCCGACGACGTGAAGACCAAGTCCAACGGCACGGTCAAGGTCACCGTCATCCCGAACGGCACCAGCTTCGGCGGCGACCAGAACGCCGCCGTCTCCCGGGTCCAGAGCGGGTCGCTGGACGCGGTGATCCTCTCCACCTCGGTCTACGCCGCGGTGGACAAGAAGATGAACGCGGTGAGCCTGCCCTACCTGTTCTCCTCGGTCGACCAGGAGGTGAAGTACCTGAACGGGGCACCCGGGAAGGAACTCCTGGCGGACCTGGGCCAGGACGGGACCAAGGGGCTCGCCATGCTCTCGCGCACCCCCAGGGAGGTCACCGACTCCGTCCGCCCCATCCAGGGCCCCGATGACCTCAAGGGCCTGAAGATCCGGGTCCCCGGCAATCCGCTGTGGACCAAGTTCTTCAGCGCCGTCGGCGCGAGCCCGACGCCGATGAACTTCTCCGAGGTCTACACCGCCCTGCAGACCGGGGCGATCAACGGCCAGGAGAACCCTGTCGAGGTCCCGGCGACCAACAAGTTCGCCGAGGTGCAGAAGTACCTCTCCATGACGAACCACATGAGCGACGCCTTCGTCCTGGCACTCAGCGACAAGAAGTGGAAGAGCCTGGACTCGAACGCCCAGCAGGCCCTGCAGGCCGCCGCCGACGACACCGCCGCGTTCAAGACCAAGAACGACGCCGACCTGGCAGACCAGCAGATCAAGCAGCTCGAGTCCCAGGGGATGAAGGTCAACGACCTCACCCCCGACGGGGCCGCCCAGTTCAAGAAGATCGCACGCTCGCTGTACCCGGAGTTCGCCGACACCGTCGGCGGAGCGGACTTCCTGAACAAGACGGTCGACTTCGTCGACGGGCAGTGACCGCATCGGGGACCGCGGCCGGCGCCCGCCCGGCCACGGCCCCCGCCTGCGTCCTCACCCGCATCCGGAACACTGGAGATCAAGGCAGATGAAAACAGCAATCGACGAGGGCACCGGAATCGTCCGGGCCGAAGAGCACCCCGGACCCGAGAAGGCGAGAGCCTGGAGCGGTGCCAGGTGGCTCGACACCGGGCTCGAGGCGGCCGTCGGCCTCTCCATCGCCGTCGAGTTCCTGGTGGTCCTGTTCAACGTCCTCATCCGTGTCATCACCGGCAATTCGGTGACCTGGACCCAGGAAGTCTCCGAGCTCGCCCTCTACACGGCAGCGTTCATGGGCGGCGCCATCGCCTATGCCCGCGGAGCGCACATGTCGATCCGGATCCTGGCCGACCGCCTCCCGGCCGCGTGGCAGCGGTACCAGCTCGCCCTGGTCGACTGGCTCGTGTTCGGCACGGCCGCGGCCATGCTCGCAGTGTTCCTCCCCGTGCTCGCCCAGCGCTCCCAGGAGAGCACCCCCATCCTGAACCTGCCGGAGTCCTACGTCTCGCTGCCCTTCGCCCTGGGCCTGGCCCTAACGGCCTGGTTCGCCCTCGTCAAGCTCGCACGCCGGCCCCGGGGCGCTGCGCTGGTCGGCCTCGCCGCGGCAGCGGCGCTGTCGGCGGCACTGTTCGCCGCCCAGGGCCCGATGCTCGCCATGAGCTCGGACGGGCTCCTGGCCGCCGTGCTCGCCTTCCTCTTCGCGATCCTCCTGCTCGGGGTGCCCGTGGCCTTCGTCCTCGCCCTGGGCTCGGCCGTCTACGTCCTCTGGGGCGGGGACCTCTCCGGCCTCTCCGCCGTTCCGGTGGGGATGCAGTCCGGGGCGAACTCGTTCCTGCTCCTGGCCATCCCGTTCTTCATCCTGGTCGGATCGCTGATGAGCCGCGCCGGCCTCACCGCCCCCCTGGCGCGGCTGGTCGACGCCCTCCTGGGCCGGATCAGGGGCGGGGCGCTGATGGCGGTCGTGGCGACGATGTACGTCTTCTCGGGCATCTCCGGGTCCAAGGTCGCCGACGTCGCCGCAGTCGGCACCACGATGCGCGACATGCTCGAGGAGAGAAGGGTGCCCCGCGGCGAAGTCGTCGCGGTCCTCTCCGCCTCGGCCATCATGGGCGAGACCGTCCCGCCGAGCATCGTCCTGCTCATCCTCGGCTCGATCACCTCGCTGTCCACCACCACCCTCTTCATGGCCGGCCTCGTCCCCGCCGCCGTCCTCGGGGTCTGCGTCATGGCCCTGGTCTTCTTCCGCGCGAAGGGCACCGCCCGGGCGGCCCGGACCTCCCCAGCCGAGAAGGGGCGCGCGGTCGTCCTCGCGCTGCCGACACTGATCCTCCCCGTCGGGCTCGTCGCCGGGATCGTCGCCGGAGTGGCGACCCCGACCGAGGTCTCCGCCCTCGCCGTTGCCTACGCCCTGGTGCTCGCATTCGTCTCCCGTCCCCACCGGCTCGCCCTCACCTGGCAGTCCCTCAGGGAAACCGTCACCACCGCGGGCATGGTGCTGTTCATCATCGCCGCCGCCGCCCCCTTCGCCCAGACGCTGGCCTCCGCCGGGGTGTCCGCCGCCATCGGAGACGCGATGTCCGGCCTCTCCGCCTCCCCGTTCCTGTTCATGCTCGTGAGCATCCTTATCCTGGTCGTCATGGGGCAGCTGCTGGAGGGGATGCCCGCCGTGCTGATCTTCGCCCCCCTGCTCCTGCCGATCGCCGTCCAGTTCGGCATCAACCCAGTGCAGTACTCCATGGTCCTCGTGATGGCGATGGGCATCGGCTCCTTCGCCCCACCCGCAGGCATCGGCTTCTACGTCGCCGCCGCCACCGGACGCGAGAGCGTCGAACGGAGCATCCGCCGCTTCGTCCCCTACTTCCTCGTCCTCCTCGCCGGAGTCGTCCTCCTGGCACTCGTCCCATGGTTCAGCACCGTCCTGCCCTCCCTCCTCGGGCTGAGCACCAATTGACCGGCACCCGCCGCGGCACCCGCCCGACCCCTTTGCGAAGATGAGAGGACACCGAGGATGAGAACAGCCCTTCCGCCAGCCCACCTGACGACCCCAGACGAAATGGTGAACCCGTGACCTGCCCGCCCGCCGTCTCCGTCCTGGGCCTGGGCCGGATGGGAGAGCCGATCGCCCGCAGGCTCCTGGCCTCCCTCGGGGACCTGACGGTGTGGAACCGGACGCCCGCCAAGGCCGAAGCACTCTCCGCGCAGGGCGCGCAAGCCGCCGCGACCCCCGCCGAGGCGGCAGCCGAGATCGCCCTGACCGTCCTGACCGACCTGTCCGACGTCGAAGAGGTCCTCCGAGGCGACACCGGCCTCCTGGCCGGCTGGCAGAGCGCACGGACCGAGCACCCGGTCCTCGTCGTCCACGGCACCGTCTCCCCCCGCGGCGTCGCCCGGCTCGCCGAAGAGCTGTCCCGGGAGGGAATCGGCGTCGTCGACGCCCCCCTCTCCGGCGGCGTCGCCGGGGCCGAGAGCGGAGCCCTGAGCGTGATGGTCGGCGGCCAGGACTGGGCCGTCGCCAAAGCCATGCCCGTCCTGGAAGCCGTCGGCTCCACCGTGGTCCGCTTCGGCGCCCCGGGAACCGGGGAGATCGCCAAGGCCTGCAACCAGGTCATCGTCGCCAGCACCGTGACCGCGATCTCCGAAGCCCTCGTCCTGGCCGACGCCTACAGCCTCGACCGCAGGCAGCTACTGCGCGTCCTCGCCGGCGGCCTCGCCAACTCCGAAGTCCTCGCCCAGAAGCGCGACCGCTGGCTCACCGGGGACTTCGCCGGCGGCGGCAGCGCCGCCAACCAGCTCAAGGACCTCCTCTTCGCCGAGGACACCGCCGCGGCCAAGGGCATCCGACTGCCCGTCTCCTCGACCCTGAGGGAAGTCTTCGAGCACATGATCGCCGAAGGGATCGGGGACCTCGACCACTCCGCCGTCGAACTCACCCTCGCCCACGGCGCCCGCCCGGGAAGAGACTCCTGACCTCGACGTCCTCGGGCCAACGGACGAGCGGCCCAGCCCCCGACTGCCATCCAGACTGGTCCTACACCCTGACAGCGCGGTGTTCCTCCCATGAGGCAACGACGAACTCAGGATCACCGCATCCAGGGTTGAGGCCCATTCCGAGTTCGCGCATGTCGACCGTCGACCGCGACGTCCCACTCGATGCGCTCGACCGGCTGGAGGTAGGTGACCTTGCCCAGGATCCCGGTCAGGTAGCCCTCCTGCCTGAGTAGGTCGTTGATCACTCCGATATGCCCTCGTCGATCGGCTCGAACCCCGTCCATGTCGTCTGCGGTGATGAGCAGGATGTTCGTCAACGTGCTTCTCGTTGGGTCGAGCCGCTTACGGTGCCTGTGCGGCGAGGAGCCGGTGGCGCTCTTCGCGGCGTTGGGCCTGGGCATCGGGGTCGGCGATGGGGGCGGCGTAGAAGAGCTTTTGGGTGTAGGGGTGCTGGGGGCGGGCGGTGACCTGGTCGCCGTCGCCGAACTCGACGATCTCCCCCCTGTACATGACCGCGACCCGGTGGCTGATGTGCCGGACCACTTCGAGGTCGTGGGAGACGAAGAGGTAGGCGACCTGGGTCTGCTCCTGGATGTCCTTGAAGAGCCCGAGCACGCGGGCCTGGGTGGAGAGGTCCAGGGCGGAGACGGGCTCGTCGCAGACCACCAGGGCGGGCTTGAGGGCCAGGGCGCGGGCGATCGCGATGCGCTGGCGCTGGCCACCGGAGAACTCGCGTGGCAGGCGGGACCCGGAGTCCGCGGGGAGGCGGACCATCTCGAACAGGTCCCGGATCCGCTTCTGCGCGTCGGCCCGGTGGGTCTTGCGGACGGTGAGTGGCTCGGCGAGGATCTGCTCGATGGTGAGGGAGGGGTTCAGGGAGGTGTAGGGGTCCTGGAAGACGACCTGGATGTCCGCGGCGAGCTCGCGCCGCGTAGCCCGGTTCGCGTGGGCGATGTCCTGGCCGCGGAAGAGGACCTTCCCGGCTGTGACGGGGGCCAGTCCGAGCACGGCGCGGCCGAGGGTGGTCTTCCCTGACCCGGACTCCCCGACCAGGCCCACGCACTCTCCCCGCTGGACGTCGAGGGAGACCCCTTGGAGGGCGCGGAACGGCTTGGCACGGAACCCGCGGGCGGGGTATTCGACGATCACGTCCTGGATGTCCAGCAGCGGCTGGCCACTCTGCTGGTTCACGGGCATCGGCTGGTTCATCGCAGGGCCTCCTTCTGGGGTGCGGGTGCGAGCGGGCCGCGGGGGGCGGTCTCGGACAGGATCGCTCCGAGGAGTTCTCGGGTGTAGGGGTGCTGGGGGTCTTTGAAGATGGCGCGGGCGGGGCCGGTCTCCACGACGCGCCCGAGGCGCATGACCGAGACCCTGTCGCACAGGTCGGCGACGACGCCGAAGTTGTGGGTGACGAGGATGACGGCCATGCGGAACTCGGCCTGCAGGTCCCGCAGGAGGTCCAGGACCTCGGCCTGGACGGTGACGTCCAGCGCGGTGGTGGGCTCGTCGGCGATGAGCAGGTCGGGCTCGCAGGAGACCGCCCCAGCGATCAGGACGCGCTGGGCCATCCCGCCGGAGACCTGGTGGGGGTAGGAGTCGAAGGTCCGCCGCGGGTTCGGAATGCCCACCCTCGCCAAGAGCTTCAGGGCGCGGGCGGTTGCCTCCTTCTTGGAAATGCCCAGGCAGACCTGCATGGGCTCGACGAGCTGGGACCCGATCGTGAAGGAGGGGTCGAGGTTGGACATGGGCTCCTGCGGGATGTAGGCGATGCGCCTGCCCCGGAGCCTCTCCATCTCCCGCTCGGAGAGCCCTGCGAGGTCGCGGCCGTCGAAGAGGATGGACCCGGCTGCGATGCGCCCGCCCTCGGGCAGCAGGCGCAGGATCGACCACGCCGTCTGCGTCTTGCCGGACCCGGACTCCCCGACCAGGCCGTGGACCTCGCCGCGGGCCACAGTGAGCGACACGTCGTGCACGACGCGCTTGTGCCCGCCCCCGGGGGCCGGGTACGCCACGGAGAGGCCGCGGACCTCCAGGACACGCTGCCCCGCCGGGGCGCCGTCGTCGTGCCTGATCACCGGCTCGCCCGCGGGTGCGGGGGCAGTCTTCGCCTTGCCGGCCTTGCGCTTGCTGGGCCCGGAGGCGCGCTCGAGCTCGTCGCGCAGGGCATTGGCCAGCAGCGTGAGCGCGATCAGGGTCAGGCCGATCGCAGTGGCCGGCCATACGATCAGCAGCGGGTTCGTGTAGAGGTTGGTGAACCCGTCGGAGAGCATCTGCCCCCAGGTGGGGACGTTGATGTCGCCCAGGCCGAGGAACTCCAGGCCGGACTGGATGGCCAGGGCCACCCCGCCCACGATCGCGGACTGGATCACGATCGGGGCCCGCACCACGGTCAGGATGTGCCGGGCGATGATCCGGGAATCCGACAGGCCCGAGACGCGGGCCGCGTCGACGTAGAGCTCGTTCCGGACCGCCGTGACCGAGGCGTACACGAGGCGGAAGAACGCCGGGCACAGGATCACGCCGAAGACCAGCATCGACGCCCACAGGGAGGGTCCGACGACGGCGCGCGCGGCCAGGAGCACGATGATCCCCGGCAGGGCCATCAGCAGCGAGATGACCCAGGTCGAGACGGTGTCGATCCATGTGCCGAAGTACCCGGCGAGCAGGCCCCCGACGACCCCGAGGACCATCGCGACCACCAGGGCGATCAGGGCGCCGGCGAGGCTGAGGTGGGCTCCGACCAGGAGCCGGGAGAGCACGTCCCGGCCCGCGCCGTCGGTGCCCAGGAGGTGGGCCCCGCCGGGGGCGGCGAGGACCGCGTTGATGTCGGCGTGGTTCGCATCCATCGGGGCGATGAGCCTGGCGAGGACCGCCGCGAGGACGACGACGGCGAGGAAGGCCAGGGAGGCCACCGCGAGCGGGTTGCGCAGCAGGCGCCGGACCAGGCCTGCCTGGACGGTTGCATCGGGCGCGGTGGGGACGGCGAGCTCGGGATCGGGGGCGTGGACGTTGGCGGTCATGACAGGCGCACTTTCGGGTTCAGCCAACCCTGGAGCAGGTCGACGAGGAGGTTGAAGACGATCACGATGATCCCGATGGCGATGAGCATGCCCATCACGAGCGGGATGTCGCCCTGGGTGGTGGCCTGGACGGCTACTTGGCCCAAGCCCGGGATCGCGAAGACCTGCTCGACGATCACAGCCCCGCCCAGGAGGCCCACGAAGTACACGCCCAGGACGGCCAGTGCAGGACCTGCCGCATTGCGCAGCACGTGCTTGAGGACGACCCGGCGGCCCGGGAGGCCGCGGGCCCGCAGCGTGCGCACGTAGTCGTTGCGCAGCGCATCGATCATCGACCCGCGCACCTGCTGGGTCACGTTCGCGACGCCGCCGAGCGCCAGGGCGACCACCGGCAGGGTCACCGTCTTCGCCCAGCCCACCGGGTCATCGGTGAAGGCCACGTACCCGGTCGGGTCGAACAGGTGCAGGCCCAGGGCGAAGACGAGCACGAGCCCGACGGCGAAGAGGAACCCCGGGACCGCGTGGCCCACCACGGCCAGGACCTGCGCGAGGCGGTCGACCCAGCCGCGGCGGGTCGCCGCGAGGACGCCCAGGACCACCGAGACGACGGCGATCACCACGATCGCCCCCGTGACCAGCGACAGCGTCACCGACAGCCGCGAGGTGATCGCGTCCGCCACCGGCTGTCCCGTGAACCACGAGGCTCCGAGGTCCCCGTGCACCGCGTGTGCCACCCAGTCCCCGAACTGGACGGGCACAGGCCTGTCCAGCCCCAGCTCGTGGGCCTTGGCCGCGACCGTCGCCTGATCGGCGCTCTCGCCCAGGATCTTCCGGGCAATGTCCCCGCTGCCCAGATACAGCAGGTTGAACCCGACGACGGCAATCGCTGCCAGCAGCACCACGCCGCCGGCCAGCCTCCGGATGATGAAACCAAGCATTGCTATTCCTCGATCCGCCTAGGTCGATCAGGCCTTGGGAGTGATGTCCCAGAGGTTCGGCCATGCATTGCCCTCGTTCAGGGTCACGCTGGTCCTGCCGTCGGTGGCGAAGTACAGGGTCGGGGCGTACCACGGATCGAACCACGCCTGCTGCACCACGTACTCGTTGAGCTTCTTGAGCGCCGCGTCCTGGGCGTCGCCCGTGCTGGTGCGGATCGTCTCGAGGAGGGAGTTCACCTTCGGGTCCTGGTACTTGAACGTGTTCCACGTCGCGTCGGGCGCGATCATGGTGCTGATCAGCATCCAGTCGTTGGCATCGCGCTGGAGCGTGAAGTAGGAGAGGCCGTACTTCTGGCCCTGGAGGTCGGAGATGATGTTCTGCCCGGTGTCCACGAACTTCACGCTGATCCCGACGTTCTGAAGCTGCTGCTGCAGCAGGGGCCACAGAGACGGCGAGAAGCCGGGAGAGGTCGGAATGGTCAGCGTGAGGCCGCTGGAGTAGCCCGCCTCTGCGAGGAGCTGCTTCGCCTTGGTCGGGTTGTACGGGTAGACGGAGTTCAGCGAGGCATCATAGGCCGGCGAGCTCTCCGGGAAGACCTGACCGGTCGGGACGCCCTTGCCCTGGGCCACGGTCTTGAGCATGGCGCTGCCGTCGATCGCGTAGTTGATCGCCTGGCGCACCGTGACGTCACCGAGCGCTGGATTGGTCTTGCCGCTGCGGTCGAAGAGGAGGAGCCCGGCGAAGTTCAGGTTCTGGCCGTTCATCGTGAAGCCGGCGCCCTGGACCTGGGGCACGATCGTGGGATCGGCGACGGTCGCCGCGTTGAGCTGCTTCCCGCGCAGGGCGTTCAGCTCGGACGTCGGGTCCGTGTAGACGTTGACCGTCAGGGTGTTGTAGTGGACGTCCTTGGCGTCCCAGTAGTTCGGGTTCTTGTCGAAGACGTACGAGGTACCCACGACCGTCTTGCCCTTGTTGAGCGTGTACGGGCCCGAGCCGACCGGGTTGGTCTGGGCGTCCGGCTTGCCGGCCTCCGCGGGGCTCTCCTCGAGGCCAGCGGCCTGGCCGAGGTAGATCAGGAACGCGGGGTTGGCCTTCTTGAGGGTGATCACGAGGGTGGTCGCATCAGGTGCCGTCGCGCTGACCAGGTCGGAGATCTTGGACTTCTGGGGCGAGGTCCCGTTCTTGAACCGCATGAGGTTCTGGGCTGCGACGGCAGCGGTGAAGAGGGTGCCGTCGGTGAACTTCACACCGCTGCGCAGCTTCATCGTCAGCACGGTCTTGTCGGCGTTGTAGGACCAGGACGTCGCGAGCGAGGGCTGCACGTCGTGGCCGTTCGGGGCGATCTTGAGCAGCGAGTCGTAGACCGCCTGGAAATAGACCGACTGGTTTCCCCAGTTCGCGTTCTGCGCCGCGAACGTCGCCGGGGCGAGCACGTTGCCGAGGGTGATGTTCTTCTGGGCCTGCGTGGAGCCACCCGATGACCCGCCCGTGCAGCTGGCGAGTGCCAGGCCGAGGGCGACGGTCGCGCACAGGGCCGTCTTCTTCAAACGCATCTTTACGTCCTTTCAGCTGCACAGAGCCGGGTTGTCCCCGGGGCGTCTGCTTCTGTTCCGCATCGAACAGCTGGTTCGAGGATGGCACGGTGTGATCGCCAGCACAAGAGGTTAGCTATGAAACTTTGTATATAGCTAAGCCCATCTCGCCTCTTGTCGTTTCGCGAATATGGTGTTCCACTAGTGGTACATGCCAAATGAATGAGGAGACGGTCGATGAAGATCATCTACGTGGACGTGGACTCCCTGCGTCCCGACCACACGGGCCCCTACGGCTACGTCCGGAACATCACCCCCAACCTGGACGAGATGGCCCGCACGAGCGTGGTGTTCGACCGCTACTACTGCTCCGACTCGCCCTGCCTGCCCTCCCGCACAGCCCTGACCAGCGGGCAGCACGGCATCACGAACGGGGTCATCGGCCACTTCGGCGACGACGCCCGCTTCCGCCTCGACTCCGGCCACGCCCCGCACCCGACCCGCCCGCTCCTGGGCCAGGCGCTCAACGCCGCCGGCTACACGTGCGCGGCCGTGTCCTCGTTTGCCGAGCGGCACCGCGCGTACTACTTCATGGGCAACTTCCGTGAGAACGTCCAGGTCACCCCCGACATGGGCGACGAGCCCGCAGACATGATCACCGACGCCGCCCTGGACTGGATCGGCCGCCACCGGGACACCGAGAACTGGTACCTGCACGTGACGTACTGGGACCCGCACACCGACTACCTCCAGGACGAAGAGTGGACGGCCAAGGCCGCCGACGCGGGGCCGGCGCCCGAATGGCCGGACCAGGAGGCCATCGACGCCCACGCCGAGGTCTACGGCCCGCGCAGCGCCCTCGACCTCCACTACTCGGGCGCGCCCCACAAGTCGAGAGTCCCGCACAACATGCCCGACGAGATCCGCACGAGGGCCGACTTCGAGCACCTCATCAACGGGTACGACGGCGCCATCCACTTCTTCGACCACGAGTTCGGTCGTCTGCGCCGCGACATCGAGGCCATGGGGTTGGCCGACGAGGTGGCGATCGTCGTCTCCTCCGACCACGGCGAGTCCTTCGGCGAACTCGGCCTCTACGCCGAGCACGGACTGGCCTCCGAGCCCGTCCACCGGCTGCCGATGATCGTGCACTGGCCCGGCATCACCGATGCGCCCGGCGTCGCCGGCACCCGCAACGACGCCCTGCTGTACAACATCGACTACGCGCCCACGATCCTGGACCTCCTCGGCCTCGACAAGCCCGAGAACTGGCAGGGCACCTCCTACGCCCCCGCCATCCGCGGCCAGGAGATCGAGTCCCGCCCCTACCTCGTCTGGGGCCACGGCGCCCACACCTACCAGCGCGCGGTCCGGACCCGGGACCACCTCTACATCCGCACCTACCACCCCGGGTGCTTCCGTGCCGAGTGGGAGTCCCTGTTCAACGTCGCCGAGGACCCGTACCTCACGAAGAACCTGATCGACATCGAGCCCGACCTCGCCGCGCAGATGCGCTCGCACCTCTTAGAGTGGCTCGGGTTCTACGTCGGAACCCCCGGCGCGCTCCCCGATCCGATGCAGGGCGCCCTCCAGGTCGGCCCGACCCTCTACAACCAGCCCGAGGTCTACGCCCAGCACCTCCGTGACACCGGCCGTGCCCGCCTCGCAGACGACCTCATGGAGCGCCTCCATCCGAGGAACGGTGCAACGCACGTGTCGTGGCATGCCCAGCTGCCCATCTCCGACGAAGACCGCGCCCGCATGCGGCGCCGCTTCGAAACGATGACGAGCGCGCCCAAGTGACGGCAACAGGACGTATCCTCCTCAAGGACGCCCACGAACAGCGACCGGGGGAGGCGAAGGTGAATCTGGGACGGCTGGAGGTCATCCTGCTGGGGCTGCTCTCCACTGGGGACCGAACGGGGTACGACGTGTGGAAATGGCTCGAGGCCCACGGGCCCTGGGTCGGCTACTCCGCCCGGACCTCCCAGATCTACCGGCAGCTGGCCAAGTTCGTCGAATGGGGATGGGCCACCCCCATCCTCGATCCCCGCGACTCCGGCCCGGACGCCAAGCTCTACCGCATCACGGACGAGGGACGACGCCGGCTAGGGGAGTGGATCGACTCCCCCTACGTCCCCTCCCGCCGCCCCCTGGACCCCGACTTCCAGGTCCGGCTACGCTTCGCAGGCAGCACGAGCCCTCGCAAGGCCCTCGAGCTCGTACGCATCGAGCTCGAGTACAGGAAGCGCGGCGAAGAGAACTTCGACCGGACATTCGACACGGTCCTCGTCGCTGAGGACGCCTCCCAGGCCGAGCTCGCCTGGCAGCACGAGTGGTACCTCATCCAGCAGGACCGCGGCCACTACATGGTCTCCAACCTCATCGCGTGGCTGGAAGCCACGGAGAGACGGCTCTCTGCCCTGGTCGATTCGCACGAGGAGTAGAGAGAGGCATGGATCCCACGACCGACACAGCCCACATTCCCGACTGCTGCATGCCTGAACGTCCCGGCGCGGCGGGTCCGCCGCCGCTGAGGGCACCTCGGCGGGGGTCCGCGTCCACCGTCCGGCACGAGGACGTCGCGGTCCCGGGTGGGGTGTTCGGGATGGGCGACGCGTTCGGGGAGGGCTATGCCT
>NZ_DAIUJO010000023.1:0-41420 GCF_036848755.1 Sinomonas sp.
CGCAGCCGCGCAGCCGCGCAGCCGTGCTGCCGTGCAGCCGTGCGGCCACGAAGCCGTGCGGCCACGAAGCCGCGCGGGAGTGCGGAGACCGGTGTGCCTAGTACCGTCCGCGCCGCTGGTTCATCATGTGCCGGGGCCGGAGGGTAGCCCGGCGGATGCGCTCGCGCCGGGTGATGGCCCCCCGCGTCTCCGCGGCCTCCTCGGGCTCGGCCGAGGCGACGGCGGCGAGGACCGCCGTGAGCGCGGCGAGTTCCTCCCGCGTGGGGTTGCCAGAGGTGACCGAGAAGAGCGGCGCGGATGACGCGGCGGGTTCGTTGACGTCGTCGTGCGCTGCGGCAGAAGCGCTGGGTTCCGTGGTCACAGCGGGATGTTCCCGTGCTTCTTGGCGGGCATCGACGCGTGCTTGTCGCGGAGCGCCCGGAGCCCGCGGAGCAGCTGGACGCGCGTCTCGGACGGGGCGACGACGGCGTCGATGTACCCGAGTTCGGCGGCCTGATAGGGGTTGAGGAGCTCTTCCTCGTAGTGGCGGATGAGCTCGGCACGCTTGGCTTCGACGTCTCCGGCCGTTGCGCCGGGCTGCTCCGCAACCGCAGCGAGGTCGCGACGGTACAGGATGTTGACCGCGCCCTGGGCGCCCATGACGCCGATCTGCGCCGTGGGCCATGCGAGGTTGAGGTCGGCGCCGAGCTTCTTCGAGCCCATCACGATGTAGGCCCCGCCGTACGCCTTGCGGCAGATGACGGTGAGCTTGGGCACAGTGGCCTCCGCGTAGGCGTAGAGGAGCTTCGCCCCGCGGCGGATGATGCCCTGGAACTCCTGGTCCTTGCCCGGGAGGAAGCCCGGGACGTCGACGAGCGTGATGATCGGGATGTTGAACGCGTCGCAGTGCCGCACGAAGCGTGCGGCCTTCTCGGAAGCCGCGATATCGAGCGTGCCCGCGAACTGGATGGGCTGGTTCGCCACGATGCCGACCGTGTGCCCCTCCATCCGCCCGTAGCCGATGATGACGTTCGGTGCGTAGAGCGCCTGCATCTCGAGGAAGGCGCCCTCGTCGACGACCGTCTCGATGACCTTCCGCATGTCGTAGCCGTGGGTCGGCGAGTCGGGGACGAGCGCGTCCAGGGCGAGGTCCTCGTCGGTCTCCTCGAGTTCCTGGTCCGAGTCGAGGACAGGTGCCTCGACGAGGTTGTTGGAAGGGAGATAGTCGAGGAGTTCGCGGACGAACTCGATCGCGTCCTTCTCGTCGGCCGCAAGATAGGTCGCCGTGCCGGTCGTCGCGTTGTGCTGGCGTGCCCCGCCCAGGGTCTCCATGTCCACGGACTCGCCCGTGACGGTCTTGATGACGTCCGGGCCCGTGATGAACATGTGGCTCGTCTTGTCGACCATGACGACGTAGTCGGTCAGCGCGGGCGAGTACGCGGCGCCACCGGCGCAGGGGCCCATGATGAGTGAGATCTGGGGGACGACGCCAGAGGCAGCCACGTTGTTCCGGAAGATGTCCGCGAACATCGCGAGCGAGGCGACGCCCTCTTGGATGCGGGCGCCGCCGCCGTCGTTGATCCCGACGACCGGGCAGCCATTGCGGAGGGCGAACTCCTGGACCTTGACGATCTTCTCGCCGTTGACCTGGCTCAGCGAGCCGCCGTACACGGAGAAGTCCTGACTGTAGACAGCCACAAGGCGACCGTCGACCGTGCCATACCCGGAGACGACGCCGTCTCCGAGCGGCTTCTTCTTCGCCATCCCGAATGCCGTGGACCGGTGGACGGCGAGAGCGTCGAACTCGACGAACGAATCCTCGTCGAGCAGGAGATCGATCCGCTCGCGCGCCGTATTCTTGCCGCGCGCGTGCTGCTTCTCGACCGCCTCAGGGCCGGACGGGAGGAGCGAAGCGGCACGCCGATCGCGGAAGTCCGCGATCTTGCCGGCGGTCGTGGTCAAATCGTGGGTCACGCGGGCTCCAGCTCTCGGTCGAAGTCGAATTTGTCGGTGTCGATCTCGGATGTAGGTTCCGCACAATCGGCGGAGCTGTTACCACAGTCTAGTGAGGCTTCCGCGGCGGTCGTGTGTAGGAACCCTACAATTTCTGGTCCCCTTCGCAGCGTGCGAGGACGCTCTGGCGACCCGTCTCGCCGCCGCCCTTGTTACTGCTGAGTAACATTGCCTAGACTGTCGTCATGACGACGAACACACCGGACGCAAGCGCGCCCGCGGCTCCCCGCGGGCTGGCCGGACGCACCCTGCTCATGAGCGGCGGCAGCCGGGGGATCGGGCTGGCGATTGCCAAGCGTGCGGCGGCCGACGGCGCGAACGTCGTCCTGCTTGCCAAGACGGGCGAGCCCCACCCGAAGCTCGCCGGCACGGTCTTCGAGGCCGCGGAGGAGATCGAGGCCAGCGGCGGGCGGGCCCTGCCCGTCGTGGGGGACGTGCGGCGCGACGACGACGTCGCCCGGGCGGTCGCGCAGGCCCTCGCGACGTTCGGCGGCATCGACACGGTGGTCAACAACGCGTCCGCCATCGATCTCTCACCCACCGACACGATTGACATGAAGCGCTACGACCTCATGCAGGACGTCAACGCGAGAGGAGCCTTCCTCCTCTCCAAGCTCGCCCTCCCCGCGCTTCGCGAGGCGGCGCGCGCCGGTTCGGCGGCCCACATCCTGACCCTTTCACCGCCCCTCAACCTCGACCCCAGATGGGCGGGCGCCCACCTCGCCTACACCATGGCCAAGTACGCGATGAGCCTCGTGACCTTGGGGCTGGCCGAAGAGCTCAGGGGAGACGGCATCGCCGCCAACTCCCTGTGGCCGCGAACCCTCATCGACACGGCCGCAATCCGGAACCTGCCCGGCGGTGCCGCGATGGCACACGCCTCGCGGGGCCCGGAGATCGTCGCCGACGCGGCCCACGCCATCCTCACGAGCGACCCCCGCACGACGACGGGACACTTCTTCACGGACGAGGAGGCGCTCCGTCGCGTGGGCGTCACCGACTTCTCGCGCTACAGCCGAGGAGCCTCCGAGGATGGGCTCGAGCGTGACATCTTCCTCTGACGTGGGGTTTCGCCCAGCGTCCTGATCCCCCCGATCGCTAGGATTCCGGTATGGATCAGGACACGCCTGCGGAGGGCGAGACACGCGGACCGCTCGACCGGGAACGTCTCGGTGCCGAGCTTGCGGGCCGGGCCGGGCTCTCGCGGATCGAGGTCGTCGACGAGATCGGCTCGACCAACACCGAGCTCACCCGCTTGGCCGGCGCCGAGCCCGACGCGTGGGGAGATCTGGCCGTCCTCGTCGCCGAGCGGCAGACCCAGGGGCACGGCCGCCTGCACCGGGCGTGGGAGTCTCCGGCCGGCGCGTCGCTCGCCGTCTCGATCCTGCTGCGCCCGCACAACACGGCCGGACGCCCCCTCCCCACCCAGTCCTATTCGTGGTTCTCGCCGCTCGCGGCCCTCGCGCTCCGCGAGGCCCTCGCGCAGGTCGCGGGCATCGAGTCCGCGCTCAAGTGGCCCAACGACGTGGTCGTCGACGGCCTCAAGATCTCGGGGATCCTCGCCCACCTCGCTGCGGGCGCCCACGGCGAGCCCCCCGGCGTCGTCCTCGGGACGGGCGTCAACGTCTCGCTGCGCGAGGACGAGCTCCCGGTGCCCACCGCGACGTCGGCGAGCCTCGCCGCCGGGCGCCCCGTGGACCGGACTGCGCTGCTCGTGCGCTATCTCGAGGAATTCGCCCGGCGCTACCGTTCCTTCTGCGCGGTGAACGGCAACGCGGATGCCCCGCTCGAGGGTGGTCGGAGCCTGCTCTCGCGAGTCCAGGACGCCACGATCACGCTGGGACGCCGCGTCCGCGTCGAGCTTCCCGGCGGCCGGCGTCTCGAGGGCCGTGCGACGGGCCTCGACGGCCACGGGGCGCTCCAGGTCGTGGAGGACGACGGCGAGCGTCACGCGGTCTCCGCGGGCGACGTCGTCCATCTCCGCCCGGCCGACGGCGGCTATGCGTAGGCTGCTTGCCCCCGGAGAGCAGGTGATCGTCGACACGCGGCGACACCCCTCGCTCCTGGTGCTGCCCGCCGTCGTCACCGTGGCCGTCTGCGGCGCGGCCGCATTCGCGGCCGGATGGCTCACGCGGGGCCGCCTGGACACGGTGCTTCCCTGGATCCCCGCGGGATCCGGGCCATGGCTGGCCTTGGTACCGGCCCTGCTCGGTGCCTGGACGGTGGTCACGTACCCGCTGCGCCGCCTCGTGGCGTGGACCGGGCTGCGCTACACCCTCACGAGCCGCCGGGTCCTCCGACGGCAGCGCGGATTCCGGCGCAGCGAGCGCGAACTGCCGCTCGTCATGGTGCGCGACGTCGCCGTCCATCAGACGATCCTGCAGTCCTTCGTCCATTCGGGTTCGATAACCTTGACGACAGGGCAGGCCGCGAGCCTACGGCTCGACGACGTGCCCGAGGTGCGCAGCTTCCGGCAACTGGTGCTCGACGCGATCGACGAGCTGCCGCTGGACCAGGGCTTCGCGGACGACGGCGGGCTGCCGCGGCCCGGCGGCTGGGCTGAGCGGTCCGAAGCCCCGCCGCCCTGGGAGCCGAGAGAGTACTGATGGAGGGCGACATGGACGACGAGCTGCCCCCCTCCGTGCCCGCTGACGTCGACGACGACCCTGTTCCCTCGACTCCGGACAGCGTGGAGGACCTTGAGGAGGCCGAGGCAGGCCCCGAGCGGGTGGAGAGGGGACCGACCGCGCCGGTGGCGCGGGCCGGCTCCGACTACCGCCGCGCCGCGAAGTCGCTCGAGAACCTCCTGCTCGGCGGGGAACGCACGCTCAAGCGCCGCGAAGTCGCCCAGGGCGTGGGCCTCTCGCTCTTCTCCGCGCGCAAACTCTGGCGTGCGCTCGGCATGCCGAACTTCACGGACGACGACCTGGCCTTCACGACCGAAGACCTCGAGCACCTCAAGCTCATGCCGAACCTCGTCCGCGACGGCGTGCTCACGGAGGACGCCGCGCTCTCCGTGACGCGCGCGATCGGGCAGATGACGGACCGCATGGTCGTCTGGCAGGTCGAGGCGCTCGTCGAGGACATGGTGGCCACGCAGGGCATCTCCGACGCGGAGGCGCGCGTGCGTCTCGTCGAGGAGCTGCCGAACCTCATCGAGCCGCTCGAGGAGATGCTCGTGTACTCGTGGCGCCGCCAGCTCAGCGCGGGGGTGCAGCGCCTCGCGGTGCGCGCGAGGGAGGGCCTCGAGGCCAGCGAGGAGGGCAGGACCGGGAGCGAGGACGACGCGCCGCTGCCGCTCGCGCGCGCGGTCGGCTTCGCGGACCTCGTCTCCTACACGAGCCTCTCGCGGCGGATGAATGAGAAGACGCTCGCGCGGCTTGTCCAGACGTTCGAGAACACGTGCGCCGAGGTCATCTCCGTGGGCGGCGGGCGGCTCGTCAAGACCGTCGGCGACGAAGTCCTGTACATCGCCGAGACGCCGACGGCGGGTGCGGAGATCGCGCTCGCCCTCTCGCGCGAGATCGCCGCGGACGAGCGGCTTCCCGAGGGCCGTGTCGCCATGGTGTGGGGCCGCGTCCTGAGCCGGCTCGGCGACATCTACGGTCCGACCGTGAACCTCGCGGCCCGCCTCACCGCGATCGCCGACCCCGGGCAGGTGCTCGTCGACGAGCTCACAGCCGGCGTCCTCGAGAGCGACGCCCGCTTCGTTCTGAGGCGCCTCGCCGCCCAGAACGTGCGCGGATTCGGCGAAGTGCGGCCGGTCGCACTGAGCAGAGGCGAAGGCACGGGTATCGTGCTCGACTGATGGCTCACACAAGGGGGGTACCTATGGCCGGCGGCGAGGAGACTCCCGAGCACCGAGCGCGTCTCGTGTTGGACGTTGGTGCGGCAACAGATCGCGGTCTCGTCCGCGAGCTCAACGAGGATTCGTATCTGGCACGCGAACCCGTGTTCGCGGTGGCCGACGGAATGGGCGGCCACGAGGCCGGCGAGGTCGCGAGCGGCCTCTGCATCGAGGCCTTGGCGGACAAGGACATGCTTGCCCCGGGGGAGCCCGCGACGATGCTCGACGTCGTCCTCGCGGTGCGCCGGGCGGATTGGGCCATCCGGGAGGCGACGGGATCGCGCGCCGGTACGACGCTCGCCGCGGCCTTCCGCGCGGAGGACGACGACGGGGGCCCGGCCTGGATCGTCGCGAACGTCGGCGATTCGCGCGTGTACGCCGCTGACCACGACGAGTTCGACCAGATCACGGTCGACCATTCCGAGGTCTGGGAGCTCGTGGCGCGGGGAGAGATCACGCCCGAGGAGGCACGCGTCCACCCTCGGCGCAACGTCGTCACCCGCGCCTTGGGCACGGGCTTCGACGCAGACCCGGATCTCTGGCTGCTCCCCGCGTTCCCGGGCCAGCGCCTGCTCGTCTGCTCGGACGGGCTCACGACCGAGCTCGAGGACTTCGAGATCGCCGCCATCCTGCGCGAGCACGCCACCTCCCAAGGGGCGGCGGAGGCGCTCGTGGCGGCCGCGCTGGAGGCCGGCGGCCGCGACAACGTGACCGTCGTCGTCGTCGGGGTCGGAGCGGCCGACGACGACGCCCTTCCGGTGTCGGAGGGGTAGGGCAAGATAGGACACGTGAGCGCAGAATCCGTGATCCCCGAAGCCGGCACTCCCTCTGCGACGCTTCGCGAAGAGTACGAGTCCCTCGCGGAGGAGGTACGCCGGCACCGCGCCCTGTATTACAACGAGGACGCACCGGTCCTCTCGGACGCCGAGTACGACGAGCTGTTCAGACGGCTCGAGGAGTTCGAGGCGCTGCACCCCGAGCTCGTCTCGAACGACTCGCCCACCCAGGAAGTGGGCGGGGAGGCGACGGCCGCGTTCGCCCCCGTCACGCATCTGAGCAGGATGTACAGCCTCGAGGACGTCTTCTCGATCGACGAGCTGAACGCCTGGATTTCACGGGCGGAGGCGAGCATCGCGGGATTCGGGAACCTCCCGCCGGTCCGCTGGCTCACCGAGCTCAAGATCGACGGCCTCGCGATCAACCTGCTCTATCGCCGGGGCGAGCTCGTGAGGGCCGCGACTCGCGGCGACGGCCGCACCGGCGAGGACGTGACGCACAACGTGTTCACCATCAAGGACATCCCGCATCGCCTGACCGGCGACAACCACCCCGAAGAGGTCGAGATCCGGGGGGAGGTGTACATCCCCACCAAGGCGTTCAACGAGTTCAACGAGGCCCTCATCGCCGATGGGAAGGCGCCTCTGGCCAATCCGCGCAACGCGGCAGCCGGATCCCTCCGGCAGAAGGATCCGGCCGAGACGGCGAAGCGCCCGCTGAGCATGTTCGTCCACGGGGTGGGCGTGCGCGAGGGAATCCCCGCGAAGAGCCAGTCCGAGACGTACGAGCTGCTCAAGTCCTGGGGGCTCCCGACGAGCCCGTACTACGAGGTCTTCGACAGCTACGGGAAGGTGCTCGAGTTCATCGAGACCTACCGCGAGAAACGGCACAGCCTCATCCACGAGATCGACGGAATCGTCATCAAGGCGGACGACTTCGCGACGCAGCGCGCCCTCGGACACACGAGCAGGGTGCCTCGCTGGGCCGTCGCGTTCAAGTACCCGCCCGAGGAAGTCCATACCAAGCTTCTGGACATCGCAGTGAACGTGGGCCGCACGGGCCGCGTGACGCCGTTCGGCGTCATGGTGCCCGTCAAGGTCGCGGGCTCGACCGTCGAGATGGCGACCCTGCACAACCAGGACGTGGTCAGGGCGAAGGGGGTCAAGATCGGCGACATCGTGATCCTCCGCAAGGCGGGCGACGTCATCCCCGAAATCGTGGGGCCGGTCCTTGCCCTGAGGGACCAGCAGGATCCGCCCGTCCGCGACTTCGTGATGCCGACCGAGTGCCCCTCGTGCGGGACCGAGCTCGCACCGGCGAAGGAGGGCGACGTCGACATCCGCTGCCCCAACGCCCGTTCGTGCCCGTCGCAGCTGCGGGAGCGCGTCTTCCATCTGGCGGGCCGCGGAGCCTTCGACATCGAGGCGCTCGGCTGGGAAGCAGCTGTCGCCCTCACCCAGCCTGCGGAGCCGGAGGTGCCTCCGCTCGAGAACGAGGCGGGGATCTTCGACCTCACGCCGGAGGACCTGCGTGCCGTCAAGATCCGCCGCCAGAAGCGCACCAAGGGCGTCGCTTCGGGGGAGTGGGAGCTCGTCCCGTACTTCTGGAACAAGACCCAGACCAAGCCCACCGTCAACACCGAACGGCTCTTCCGGGAACTCGAGAAGGCGAAGTCCCAGCCGCTCTGGCGGGTCCTCGTCGCCCTCTCCATCCGCCACGTCGGGCCGACGGCGTCCCGCGCCCTCGCGACGCGGTACGGCTCGATGGACGCCCTGCGCACGGTCTTGGACGCCCCGGACGCCCGCGAGCAGCTCGCCGAGGTCGACGGGGTCGGGCCGATCATTGCGGACGCCGTCATCGAGTGGTTCGGCGAGGACTGGCATCGCGAGATCGTCGACCGCTGGAAGAGGGCCGGCGTGCTGATGCGGGACGAGCAGCACGGCTCCACTCCCCGTACCCTCGAGGGCCTGACGGTAGTCGTCACGGGTTCCCTCGAGAACTACAGCCGCGACGAGGCCAAGGAAGCCATCATCACGCGGGGCGGGAAGGCGGCCGGCTCGGTCTCCAAGAACACCGACTACGTCGTGGCGGGGGAGAACGCGGGCTCCAAGCTCGACAAGGCGGAGTCGCTCAACCTCCCGGTGCTCGACGAGGATCGATTCCGAATCCTGCTCGAGCAGGGGCCAGCGGGTCTCGGCGACGGATCGGTCGGCGCGGAAGCAGACGCAGAAGGCGATTCGGAGGGCGCGGAGGCTCCCGAGGCCCTCGCGGCCGCCGTCACGGACGAGGACGAGTGATGGACTACACCGAGGACTTCCTGGCCGAGCTCCTGACGACTGCGCGGCGCGCGGCCGCCGCGGGCGCCGCCGTTCTCTCCGGACGGGACGGCGCGCGGCTGAGCCAGGAGACGAAGAGCTCGGGCAGCGACTGGGTCACCGAGTTCGACCTCGCGGCGGAGCGCGCCGTGCGCGCCGTCCTCGCCGACGAGCGTCCACGCGACATCGTGACCGGCGAGGAGCAGGGCACGACGATCGTCGATTCCCCGAGCGGCTTCCGATGGTCCATCGATCCACTGGACGGCACCACGAACTTCATCCGCGACATCGTCTACTACGCGACGAGCGTCGCCGTTGCCGATGACCACGGGCGTTGGCTGGCCGGCGTCGTCCATGCGCCCGCGCTCCGGAGGGAGTATTGGGCGGTTCGCGGGGGCGGCGCCTTCAGGGCGGACGACGGCGGCGATCCCCGTCCGCTCGACGGCCCCATCCCAGGGCGGGACTCGGCAGGTTCGGCCCTCCTGGCGACCGGATTCAGCTATGACCCGGCCATCCGCGCAGAACAGGCGCGAGCTCTCCCCGCGCTCATGGACGGATTCGGGGACATGCGCCGCCTCGGCTCCGCCGCCCTGGACCTCTGCCTCGTCGCGGACGGCACGCACGACGCGTACGGAGAACGCGGCCTCAACGAGCACGATTTCGCCGCCGGAGCGCTCATCGCGGAGGAAGCCGGGTGCTGGGTACGGCGTCCACAGCTCACCAGCCCGCTCGAAGGCGGCCCCACACCCGAAGAACGGCTCGCGCTCTGGACGTGCGCGGGCGGGATCGAGTTCTCGGGACGCTTCCCGGTCGAATGAGCGGGCTGACTGTGAATGAGCGGCGCCACGCGGGCGGGCTCGTGATTCGGCTGGCGACGGAGGCAGACCATGCCGAGATCGCCCGGATCACGAGGGAGGCCTACCTCGGGGCGGGCTACTTTCAGGACGCGGGGCATCCGTACATGCGGCAAGTGGTCGACGTGGCCTACCGCGCCGCGCGCGGAACGCTCCTCGTCGCCGAGCGCGATGGCCGGCTTGTCGGGTCTGTGACGCTCATGGCCCCTGGGGATGGATTCGAGCAGGTGGCCCGCGAAGGCGAGTTCGAGTTCCGCCTCCTCGTGGTCGACCCCGCGGCTCAACGCACGGGTGCGGCGACCGCCCTGGTCGCGGAGGTCGAGGCGAGGGCACGACGGGCGGGCGCGACCGCCGTCGTCCTCACCACCGGGGTGGACTGGGCCGCCCCCCACGCGCTCTACGCGCGTCTCGGGTACGAGCGCGCCCCGGAACGCGACTGGCCGATCGACGGAACGGACATCTGGCTCCCCGTCTACCGGAAGCCCCTCTGAGCTCCCGGCCCTCGACGGCCGCCCCCCAGTTTCGGACGCAGCCTCGCGCTCCGACGCGGGGCGATGTCCGAAACCCGGGGTGCTGCGCGCACCACTAGACTGGAACGCGAACCTAACCACCGCACAGGGGAGATCCATGGCTGAGATCACTCGTGACGACGTTGCGCATCTGGCACAGCTGGCGCGCATCGAGATGAGTGCAGACGAACTGGACCGGATGGCGGGCGAGCTCGCCCACATCGTCGATGCCGTCAAGTCGGTGAGCGAGGTCGCCGGCCCGGACGTCCCGGCGACCTCGCACCCGATCGCGCTCAGCAACGTCTTCCGCGAGGACGTCGTGGGCCACGTGCTCACGCCCGCCCAGGCGCTCTCCGGCGCCCCCGACTCCGAGGACCACCGCTTCAAGGTCCCGGCCATCCTGGACGAGGAGTGAGCGCCCCGATGAACGAGCTGATCACGAGCACCGCGAGCGAGCTGGCCGAGGCCCTCTCGTCCAAGGAGGTGTCCTCCGAGGAGGTCACCCGCGCCCACCTGGATCGCATCGCCGAGGTTGACGAGCAGGTCCACGCCTTCCTGCACGTCAACACGGAGGAGGCGCTGGCCGTCGCCCGCGAGGTCGACACCGTCCGCGCGGGGGGCGGGGACGACGCCGCGGGCCTCCACCCGCTGGCCGGCGTCCCGATCGCCATCAAGGACCTCATCGTCACGGTCGGGCAGCCGACGACGGCGGGTTCCCGCATGCTCGAGGGCTGGATGAGCCCCTACGACGCGACGGTCGTCAAGAAGATCCGGGCCGCGAAGCTCCCGATCCTCGGCAAGACGAATCTCGACGAATTCGCGATGGGCTCATCCACGGAGCACTCGGCGTTCGGGCCGACCCGCAATCCGTGGGACCTCGACCGGATCCCGGGCGGGTCCGGCGGCGGCTCCGCGGCCGCGGTCGCGGCCTTCGAGGCCCCGCTCGCGCTCGGCACCGACACCGGTGGGTCCATTCGCCAGCCAGGCGCCGTGACGGGAACCGTCGGCGTCAAGCCGACGTACGGCGCGGTGTCCCGCTACGGCGCGATCGCCATGGCGTCGAGCCTCGACCAGATCGGTCCCGTCTCGCGGTCCGTGCTCGACGCCGCGCTCCTCCAAGAGCTCATCGGCGGCCACGACCCGTTCGACTCGACGTCGCTCACCGACTCGTTCGACACCCTCGCCGCG
The DNA here is from genome assembly GCF_036848755.1 of Sinomonas sp. Taxonomy (NCBI): domain Bacteria; kingdom Bacillati; phylum Actinomycetota; class Actinomycetes; order Micrococcales; family Micrococcaceae; genus Sinomonas; species Sinomonas sp. Next base: position 11,483 of record NZ_DAIUJO010000023.1, read on the forward strand.
GCGGCGCGCAACGGCAGCGTCGAGGGCCTGCGGATCGGCGTCGTCACCGAGCTCGGCGGGGAGGGCTTCCAGCCCGGCGTCGAAGCCAGGTTCCGCGACGCCGTCGAACTTCTGCGCGGGGCCGGCGCCCAGATTGTCGAAGTCTCGTGCCCGAACTTCAAGTACGCGCTCGGGGCCTACTACCTGATCATGCCGTCCGAAGTCTCCTCGAACCTCGCGAAGTTCGACGGCGTGCGGTACGGCCTGCGCGTCCTGCCGAAGGACGGCCCGCTCACGATCGAGCGCGTCATGGGTGCCACCCGCGCTGCGGGATTCGGGGACGAGGCGAAGCGTCGCATCATCCTCGGCACGTACGCGCTCTCGGCCGGCTACTACGACGCCTACTACGGCTCGGCCCAGAAGGTCCGCACGCTCATCCAGCGCGACTTCGACGCCGCGTTCGCCCAAGCGGACGTCCTCATCTCCCCGACGGCGCCCACGACGGCGTTCCGCCTGGGCGAGAAGCTCGACGACCCGCTGGCCATGTACCTGAACGACGTCGCGACGATCCCCGCGAACCTCGCCGGCGTTCCGGGCCTGTCCCTCCCGGGCGGTCTGGCGGACGAGGATGGCCTGCCCGTCGGCATCCAGCTCCTCGCGCCGGCCCGCGAGGACGCACGGCTCTACCAGGTCGGCGCCGCGTTGGAGTCCCTGCTCGAGGTGCAGTGGGGCGGTCCGCTGCTGTCCAAGGCGCCGGTCCTCGGGACCGCGAAGACCGGAGAGGCGAAGTAGATGTCTGACGCAACCCTTTCGTTCGACGAAGCCATGGATCAGTTCGATCCCGTCCTCGGCTTCGAGGTCCACGTCGAGCTGAACACGAAGACCAAGATGTTCTCCTCGGCCCCGAACGCGTTCGGCGACGATCCGAACTCGAACGTCAACGAGGTCGACCTCGGCCTCCCGGGCGTCCTCCCCGTCGTGAACAAGGCCGCGGTCGAGTCGTCGATCAAGATCGGCCTCGCGCTCAATTGCGAGATCGCGGAGGCCTGCCGCTTCGCCCGGAAGAACTACTTCTACCCGGACACGCCCAAGAACTTCCAGACCTCCCAGTACGACGAGCCCATCGCCCACGACGGCTGGATCGACATCGAGCTCGAGGACGGCGAGGTGTTCCGAGTCGAGATCGAGCGCGCCCACATGGAGGAGGACGCGGGCAAGCTGACCCATCTGGGCGGGGCGACGGGCCGCATCCAGGGAGCGGAATACTCGCTGGTCGACTACAACCGAGCCGGGGTCCCGCTCGTCGAGATTGTCACGAAGCCGATTGTCGGCGCCGGGCGCCGTGCACCCGAGCTCGCCCGCGCCTACGTCTCGGCGATCCGCGAGATCGTGAAGAACCTCGGCGTCTCGGACGCCCGCATGGAGCGCGGCAACGTGCGCTGCGACGCGAACGTCTCGCTCATGCCGAAGGGTGCCACGAGGTTCGGCATCCGCTCGGAGACGAAGAACGTGAACTCGCTGCGTTCGGTCGAGCACGCGGTCCGGCACGAGATCCAGCGACACGCGGCCGTCCTCGCCCGTGGGGGAAAGATCACCCAGGAGACGCGCCACTGGCACGAGGACACGCGGACGACGACGGCGGGTCGCCCCAAGAGCGACGCCGACGACTACCGCTACTTCCCTGAGCCTGACCTCGTCCCGATCGTTGCCACGCGAGAGTGGGTCGAGTCCCTCCGCGCGCAGCTCCCCGAGCCACCTGCCGAGCGTCGCAAGCGACTCAAGGCCGCCTGGGGCTACTCCGACCCGGAGTTCCGCGACGTCGTCAATGCGGGCGTCATGGACTCGATTGAGGAGACGATCGCCGCAGGTGCCACCCCCGCCGCGGCCCGGAAATGGTGGATGGGGGAGATCGTCGGCCGCGCGAAGGTGGCCGAGGTGGACCCCTCCGAGCTGGGCGTCACGCCGGCGGCGATCGTCGAGCTCAACGGCCTCGTGGAGAGCGGCAAGCTCAACAACAAGATGGCCGGCCAGGTGCTGGACGGGGTCATCGCCGGCGAGGGCACGCCGACGGCGGTCATGGAGGCCCGCGGGCTCGTCCTCGTCTCGGACGACGGGGCGCTCCTCGAAGCGATCGACGCGGCCCTCGCGGCTCAGCCCGAGGTGGCCGACAAGATCCGCGGTGGCAAGGTGCAGGCCGTCGGCGCCATCGTCGGAGGCGTCATGAAGGCCACACGCGGTCAGGCAGATGCGGGTCGCGTGCGCGAGCTCATCCTCGAGAAGCTCGGCGTCAACGCGTAATCGGCGTCACCGCCCGCAGGGAAAAGAAATCCGGCGGCCGCCGGGCCGGGGCCTTCTGGGCCCGGCGGCCGCGTCCTACGCTGGGCCCATGAGCTCACCGATCAGCCTCCACGCCACCGTCCTCGGCGCCCCTGACCCCCAACAGCTCGCCCGCTTCTATGCGAACCTCCTTGGCTGGGAGCTGGGCGACGACGACCGCGAGTGGGCGACGGTCGTCAACCCGGCCGGCGGTCCGAAGCTCTCGTTCCAGCTCGAGGAGAACTTCGAGCGTCCCGTGTGGCCGGAGGAGTCCGGGCGCCAGCAGATGATGATGCACCTCGACCTCAAAGTCGCCGACCTCGCGAAGGCGGCCGCGCACGCAACAGAGTGCGGGGGCAAACGGGCCGACCACCAACCGCAGGACGACGTGATCGTCTTCTTCGACCCGGCGGGCCATCCGTTCTGCCTCTTCGAGGATTGATCCCCCCGCTGCCGAATTCCTCGCGGCCGAATTCTTAGGGGCTTCTTAGACGCCGTTTCCTACGCTGGAAGGGCCGACCTCGACCAGGCCCAGCCGAAGGAAGCTTCATGCCCACTCAGACCTCCACCCGCCCTGAATTCCGTGCCGCGCGCGCTCTCGGCCTCGACTTCCCAGGCGGCGGCCACCAGCCGTCGGCGGTGAGGTGGGTTGTCGCAACCGTCGCCGCCGTCGTCGGCTCGCTCGTGGCCTGCGCGGCCCTCGCCGCCCTCGGCGTCGCGATGTTCCCGGCGACAGCGGGCTATGAGCACTTCCGCTTCGCCGACTACGCGAAGCTCACCATCATCGGCGTCGTCCTGGCCTGCTTGGCGTGGCCCATCGTCACGTGGTTCTCGACCCGCGCGTGGAAGCCGTTCCTCGTGCTCACGGTGCTTGTGACGCTCGGGGGCCTCGCGCCCGACGCGTGGATCCTCTACAAGGGCCAGCCGGCCGACGCCGTCGGCGTCCTCGTCGTGATGCACCTCGCACTCGCGGTCGTCACCTATCCCGCGCTGGTCTTCATCGCGCCTCAGCGGAAGTCGGAGAAGCCCGCTCTTCCGCCTCGGCGATAAGCTCGCTGACCAAGGCGCCGAGCAGGTCCGCGACCGCCCGTACCGAGCGTCGCCGGGCGTTCTCGGGACGGATGAGCAAGTCGATGCTGCGGCGCGTGGCGATGCCTTCGAGGGGGCGGAGGACGACGCCGGGCGGCAGCCCGATCGCGGCCGTATACCGCGGGAGCAGCCCGAGCACCCCGCCGCCGGCGACCACGGAGGCGACCGAGGAATAGTCGTTGATCCGGTGTGCGATCTCGGGCGCGAGGCTCGCAACGGCCCCGATCGCCGCGAGCACGTCGGCCGGGGAGTAGCCGTCGCGGCTCGAAACCCAGGGTTCGCCCGCGACGTCGTCCGGCCGAAGCGAGGGGCGCGCCGCAAGCCGGTGCCCGACCGGAACCGCGACATCGAACGGCTCGCGCGCAAGCGGCACGACGACGAGCCGATCCTCCGGCCATTCTTCGCTGTGGGCCATGCGGTGGGCCAGGACCAGATCGTAGCGGCCGGTGAGCGCGGGGAACCCGTGCTGGGGGACATCCTCATCGGCCAGGCGCAGGCGCGGGGAGGGGGCGCCGTCGTACGTCCCGGCAGCCAGCCGAGCGGAGAGCCGCCCGAACAGCGCCTGGGCCGCCGAGTGGAAGGCACTCACCGAGACCGTCCCTGCGGGGTCCTCGTGATAGGCGCCGATGGCAGCGCGCGCGTCGGCCATCGCCCGGACGACGGCGCCTCCCGCCTCGGCGAGCACCTTGCCGGCGTCGGTGAGGACGAGCGTGCGGCCCTCCTTGCGGGTGAGCGGGACGCCTGCGCTGCGGGTCAGGAGGGCGAGCTGCTGTGAGACGGCCGAGGGCGTGACGAGAAGTTCTTCCGCAACGGCCTTGACGCTTCCGAGCTCTCCGAGTTCGCGGAGAATCTGCAGCTGCCGAACGTCCATGAAGGAATGCTAACGGGTGGCGAAGTACCCGTTAGCTAATCTCACCGCTGAATTCGGAGATCTCGATGACCAGATCAGGTTCGATCTCGGGTTGCAGCGCGTGGGCGATCAGGACGACGCACGCACTCTTCGCCCATTCCCTCATTTCCCCGGCCATGACGGCCACGCTGTCTGCGTCGACGCCGTTGAAGGGCTCGTCGAGGACTGCGAGATCGAAGTCGCCGAGCGTATTGGCCAGGTACCAGAGCTTCTTGGCGGTGCCAGTCGAGAGGCTTCCGGCGTTCTCGCCGAGCCATGGCCCGAGGCCCAGCATGGCAGCCCGGTCCAAGGCAGGCTCGGGACTGACGTCGCGCGCGGTCGCCGTGAGAACGATGTGGTCGTGGACCGTCATCGCGGGGAAGAGGGCCGGCTCGGCGCGGCACACGCGTCGCGCCTCGCGTGCGTCCCGGCTGGCCGCCTCGATCCCATTCGCCAGCACTTGGCCTGCCCACGGGCGAAGATAGCCGCTGGCAAGCTCGGCAAAGGTGGATTTGCCGGAGCCGTTCCGTCCCCGGAGATGAAACAGCCCAGGACCGCTGATCGAAAGGCTCGCATTGTCGAAGATGCGGGATCCACGGATGTAGCCGGCTGTCACTCCCTCGAAGCTGAGGGCAGGCGAATGATGCGTTGACGAAAGCACAGGGCTACGCCTCCTAAGAGGATGACGGTGTAGAGGCAGCTTGCGATCAGGCCGAAGAGGCCCGGGATGAGGGCCAGGAGCCCGGCGGGGGCGGCCGCGAGGAGAGTGAGGAGCGCTGCAGCAAGTGAGACGTCAGCTGAGCCATCAGCCTGCTTGACAACCGCCGTGCTGACACTGCTGCCCAGAACAGTTGCAGATGCGGCGGCCGCGATGACCGATGGTGCCCCCCAGAAGGGGACGCCCGTGGCTGCCCAGCCCATGACCGCGAATCCGGGTGTGAGCAGGGCAAGAGTGAAGCCAAGCTGGGTACACAAGACGCCCGATATGAGGCTTCGGGTGCTGCTGCCGTTCTCCCAGAGGACGCGAAGTCTCGGCACAAGGACGACAAGCCCGTTGTCCTTCGAGAGCAACTCGGCCACCGTTAGGGTCACAACGAGCGCCATGCACGGAACGACAGTCCCGATGGAGGCTGAGGGTCCTGCCTTCTCGGCTTGGAAGCCACCGAGTCGAACTGCGGCCGCGGTGCTCGCAGCAAGCGTCACGAGAGAGACGGTGCTCGCTATCGCGTGGTGGTGCCGCGAGCTCACGAGGTTCAGCCAGAGAGCAGCCGTCGGGTTGATCGCCTTCGAGGTCCGGGGGCGCCGAATCGTCCGGCTCGAGCGGAGTGGGAAAGAGTCGCGGCTCATGCGTGCCCAGGACACGGTGAGCAGCCAGGCGCCGCCGAGCCCCGCGGCCAAGATCCCTGCCGCAGCAACCGGCTCCCACATCGTCGGCAGTCTCCAACCCCGCGGCTCAAGGCCCCCAGACAGCAGGCGCGTGCCTAGGTACGCCGGCACTCCGAGCGCAGCGCTGCCGAGCATGACGACAGCCGACCGGTGCGCGAGCGTGAACGGTCGCGCCTCGTGCGCGGCAAGCCAGCCTCCGATGCCGAGAACGGCTGCGGTGGCGGCAAACGGAGTGGCGGTGAGCAGCAGGACAGAGGCTGGCCTTGCCAAACCGGACATCGCAAGCGTTGCGACAGCACTGGTTGCCAGCGAAGCGGAGGCAAGGAAGACGACCAGCCCCCGCGGGCCGCACGTTGCGAGGAAGACGTGGCGCATCTCGACATCGAGGGCACGGAAGAGTCCTCGGTTGGGGTTGCCTTGGACCGCCAGCCGACGCGGGCCGAGCATTTCCCGCAGAGCGACGCCACCCGCGAGGTAGATCACAACGGTAATCGCCGTGAAGCTCGCCAGTGATCCCGCCGTGCCGTTGAGCGGGATGACGCCTTCTGCCTCAAGGGAGCACAGTAGTCGGAACACAGTAAGTCCTGCTGCAAAGGCAAGTAGAGCGATGGCTGCAGCGGTGATGATAGCGAGCCACCCGAGCGCACGAAGGGAAATCGACCAGCCGAGGGCGGCGAGCAGGCGAAGCCCCTCAAGGGCGATTGCGGCAGCGAGACTCGACGGCATCAGAGTCGGTTCTTCGGCGTCGATTGTGCCCTGTCAGCATCTTCGACGAGGCCGATCGTTGCCATCCCGATGGCGAGGATCGTCCAACCCCACGTCGGAAGAGACGCCGGCATGGGCAGCCCGCTGCTCGATAGGAAAAGCGCGCCGCCGAGACCCACAAGGAAGAAACCTACGCCCATCCTTCGAGCGGCATTTCTGGGCGAGAACCGAGCGGTTGCCGCGACAACCGCCAGAAGCAGCGCTGTAAAGCTCGCAATAGTCCAGGAGAACCAGGTCCCCTCAGCGACAACGGCGGCGAGGACAACGCTTGTCACAACGAGAGTGCCGATCAGCGTCAGAGCGGGGAGTGTGAATTTGGCGAGCAAGGTGATCCTCAGAAGAGTAGTGAGCCAGCGGCAATTCCGAGCGACAGTCCGAACGTCCACATCCGCGCTGCTGCCGGTCGAGACCTCCAGCGGGCTCGGAAGAGGAACGGCAGAGTGGAGCCCACCAGCGCTACGAAGGCGAAGCTGAACCATTGATCCTTGATAGCTACGAGTTGTCCGAGGGCAGCAACGGCCTGTAGGCCGACCAGTGAGGCGATCGACGATGCCCCGAGTACCCCGAGGCTGAGCCTTCCCAAGCGAACTCGTACTCCCGGGAGTACACGGGACTCAAGGACCGACGCCAGGGAGAAGTACATCGCAGCCAGACCTAGCGACAGGACGAATCCGAGGAAGGAGCCGATACCTACCGACAGGTCGAGAACCCCTTCGTTCGTGACGTGCGAGAGTTCAGGCGCGTTGTGGACTCGCTTGACGAGCAGGGGGTGGAGCTGTTGCATCCGGATCCACAGGAAGACGGCGGTCGCTACGACAGCAGTGACCCAGAAGGGGGCCGAGGTGCTGCGCGACGAGCGTTCATGCACCTCGTCTGCACTGGCCCTGAGGGCCGGCATTTCGGTCATTGGATATTCCTTCCCTCCAGCGTCGAATTCAGCATGATCACGCTGGCTTCGACAGAGGCGGCGAGCAGCATCAAGCTCGTGGCTATGACAAGGATTCGAAGAGAATTACCGATTTCGCCTAGATAGGCGCGGATGGGGCGTTCCTCTGCATGCAGCCAGAAGGCGGCCCTCAGAGCCGAGAGAAGGGGCATTAGGCCTGAAGCGGCGCCAAAGGCCACCGCCATGAATTCAAGCGGTGCATAGACCCAGATTGTGCCGAACACCTGATTGGCGCCGAGTAGATCTGTGCTCGCCCGGAGCGTTGCCCCTATGTAGATTGCCAGGATGGGCAAGGCGATCAGCGTGCCGACGCCGACGGTGAGGACCCCGCTGTAGAGCAGGGCAACCGCTGGTCCGTTGACTGCCAGAACCCCTCTGAACGCATCCCACCATGAGAGGCTGGTATTGCCACGCTGCCCTGCATCTTCCCCGATGTTGGTCTGGAAGCCGATCACTAGGCCTGTGCATAGAAGCGCCAGGGAGAGTGCGAGTGCCAAGATCATCGACGGGCGCGCGTTCCCCCTGGCGCTCATTGTGCTTGTCCGATGCGTGGCTAGGCGACGGCGGCCCTGCGGCCGAGAGCAGAGATGGCCCACCGCGCGGTGCCGATGACGACCGCTGCGGTGCCTCCTGAAAGAAGCCCCATGACGACCGCCAAGACCCAGCCACCGACCGTGACCGCGTCGACGATCTGTCCCGCGAACGAGGCCGAAAGGCCGAACATTCCGGCGATATACATCGCTCCTATGCTTCCGAGCGAAAGTCCGATTGCGCTGACCACGGCTGCTGCAGCGAGCGACTTGGACGAGATGGGGGTCATGACTGTCTCCTCTCAAGGGATGGTGTGGCCGGGAGTGGCCACGAACAGAGAGTAGGCATCCCGTCTTTACTTGTATCCAGCGGCCGCGGGCCGGGGAGGAACGTTTGTGTCCCGGGACGATGGGTGCGGGGAGGGAGAAGCGACACATTGAGTCATACGGTGTCCGGCGACGACTTACTTGTCGTGGTTGGTTCTCGATGGGCCGGTGCCGGCCGGCAAAAGGTGAAGGGACGCTAATCTGTCCCTTGAGACGCCCGTGGTTGTTCTAAGCCTTCCCCTGCCCTTGAATGGCCTCATGAAAGCCCTGTTCAAGGCCCGCCCGCAGCCGGGCTTCGAGTTCGTCGAGCGCCCGGAGCCCGAGGCGGGGCCCGCAGACGTCAAGATCCGGGTGCTCGCGACAGGCATCTGCGGCACTGACCTCCATCTGCAGTCCTGGGACGCGACCGCTCAGTCCATGAGCAACGCGCCCCTCATCCCGGGCCACGAGTTCTACGGCGAGGTCGTCGAGGTGGGCGCGGATGTCCGCGATGTGCGGCCGGGTGATCGGGTGTCCGGCGAGGGGCACATCGTCTGCGGCGTCTGCCGCAATTGCCGCGCTGGGCGTCGCCAGATGTGCATTCACGTCTCGAGTGTCGGCGTCCAGCGCGACGGGGCGTTCGCCGAGTACGTCGTCATCCCCGAAACGAATGTGTGGGTCCATCAGGATCCGTCCATCACCCCGGAACTCGGTGCGATCTTCGACCCGTTCGGCAACGCGACCCACACGGCCCTGAGCTTTCCGCTCGTCGGCGAGGACGTCCTCATCACCGGCGCAGGCCCGATCGGGCTGATGGCCATCTCGATCGCGAGGCACGCGGGCGCCCGGAAGATCGCCATCACCGACGTCTCGCGGCGCCGTCTCGAGCTTGCTCGTCAGATGGGCGCGGACCTCGCGGTCGACGTCTCGAATATGAGCGTCCGCGAGGCCCAGCGCGAGCTCGGGATGCGCGAGGGCTTCGACGTGGGCTTCGAGATGTCCGGCCGGCCCTCCGCATTGCAGGGAATGATCGAGAACATGAACCACGGCGGCCGCATCGCCCTGCTCGGCCTGCCCGCCCAGGCCGCGGAGATCGACTGGGGAAAGGTAGTGACGCACATGCTCACGCTCAAAGGCATCTACGGGCGCGAGATGTTCGAGACGTGGTATGCGATGAGCGCCATGCTCTCGTCCAACGCTGTCCTCCACCGGAACGTCGCCGCCGTCGTCACGGACGTCCTCCCGGCCGCGCGCTGGGAGGAGGGCTTCGACATCGCCCGCTCTGGCAGCGGCGGCAAAGTGGTGTTGGACTGGTCGGGCGTCTAGGCGAAGCAGACAGAGGGAAGAGAGCAGTACATGTTCGCAGGAGTCAAGGAACAGCTGGCCGCGGAGCTCGCCGAGATCCGCTCGGCGGGGACCTTCAAGGAGGAGCGGCACATCGACTCGCCGCAGTCGGCCCACATCCAGGCGGGCCCGCTCGGAGCGCCGGCGGGGGAGGTGCTCAACTTCTGCGCGAACAACTACCTCGGCCTGGCCGACAATCCGGAGCTCATTGAGGCAGCCAAGAAGGCCCTGGACGAGCGCGGCTTCGGCATGGCCTCTGTCCGGTTCATCTGCGGGACGCAGGATGCGCATCTCGCGCTCGAGCGCCGGGTCTCCGAATTCCTCGGCACCGAGGACACGATCCTCTTCTCGAGCTGCTTCGACGCCAACGGCGGCGTCTTCGAAGCGCTGCTGGGCGCCGACGACGTCGTCATCTCCGATGCGCTCAACCACGCCTCGATCATCGACGGCATCCGGCTCTGCAAGGCGACCCGGTTCCGCTACGCGAACCGGGACATGGGTGAGCTCGAGACCCGGCTCCGCGAGGCCACGACGCTGAACGACGGCGTCGGCGCCCGACGGATGCTGATCGTCACCGACGGCGTCTTCTCCATGGACGGCTACCTCGCGCCCCTGCGCGAGATCTGCGATCTGGCCGATCGCTATGGCGCAATGGTCATGGTCGACGACTCGCACGCCGTCGGCTTCATGGGCGAGACCGGCGCGGGGACCCCCGAGCACGCAGGCGTCTCGGACCGCGTCGACATCTATACCGGGACGTTCGGCAAGGCCCTTGGCGGCGCGTCCGGCGGTTACGTTTCGGGCAGGGCGGAGATCGTCGCGACCTTGCGCCAGAAGGCCCGGCCCTACCTGTTCTCGAACTCGGTCGCACCCATGATCGTCGCGGCCACTCTGCGTGCCCTCGACCTCCTGGCGGGCTCGGCCGAGCTGCGGTCGAGGCTCTTCGAGAACGCAGCCCTGTTCCGGCGCCGCATGGCCGAGGAAGGCTTCGATCTGCTTCCCGGCGAGCACGCGATCGTGCCCGTGATGTTCGGCGACGCCGTCCTCGCAGGCAGGATCGCAGGCGAGATGCTCGCCCACGGCGTCTACGTCACGGCGTTCTCGTACCCTGTCGTGCCGAAGGGCAAGGCTCGCATTCGGGTGCAGCTCTCCGCGGCGCACAGCGCGGACGACGTCGAAACGGCCGTGGCAGCCTTCGTCGCCGCGCGCTCGGCGGTGGCGGGGCGCCAGGAGCCAGCGCGATAGTCTGGCCGCATGACCTCCCCGGACAGCACCAATGACGTCGATGTCCTCATTGTTGGCGGCGGCATTGCAGGGCTCTCACTGGCCGCTCGGCTCGCCGGCCAGTGCAAGGTCGCACTCGTCGAGGCGGAGCAGAGCCTCGCCTACCACACGTCTGCGCGGTCGGCGCAGCAGCTCATTCCGAGCTTCGGTCCCGCCCCCGTCCAAGACCTCACCCGGCGCACCCTCGCGACGCTCCGCGACGCGGTCGACGACGGCGGGCGGAGGCTCGCGTGGCCCAGCCGGTTCATGCTCGTGGGCAGCCGCGGCGACGTCGCGTCCGAGGCGCACGCGGGCATGCGTCATCTGGAGCCCGAGGAAGCCCGCGGACTCGCGCCCGTCCTGAGGGAGGGCGCCTTCGAGGCCGCGGCCCTTGATTCGGATTCAGTCCGGACCGATGCCGCGGCGCTGCTGGCCCATCACGAGGCGCGCGCCCGTTCCGGCGGTGTCGCCATTCACCTCGGGAGTGCCGTTCACACGGCGCAGCGCGTGGGCGACGGCTGGCTCGTGGGCGCCGGATCCGAGGGCTTCCATGCGACGAGCGTCGTCAACGCCGCGGGCGCGTGGGCCGACGATCTGGCCATCCTGTTCGGCGTCGAGCGGCTCGGCCTCCAGCCCTATCGCCGCACGGCGGCCCTCGTCTCGCTCGCCGAGCCGCTCGACCCCGAGATGCCGATGGTCGCTGCAGCCGACGACACGTGGTACTTCCGCCCCGACGAGGCCGGCGCCCTCGTGTCGCCCTCCGAGACGGAGCCGAGCCGTGCCGAGGACGCCGTCCCCCGGCCAGGGGACATCGAGCGGACCATTCACCTCATCCGCCAGGTCGCGGACCTCCCGGTGACCGGGGTCATCCGAGCGTGGACCGGACTGCGCACCTCGGCCGGGGACGGAGTGCCCGTGCTCGGCTTCGATCCCGAGGCGCCCGGGTTCTTCTGGCTCGCCGGGCAGGGCGGCTACGGCTTCCAGACCTCCGCCGCGATGGCCGAGGACGCGACGGGCCAGCTGCTTGCGGGACCCGAGGCGCTCCGGACAGGGGCTCGTCCGGTATCCGAGACGGAGCGGGCCCTCGACCCGCACCGGCTGTCGGTGCGCCGCTAGAGGATGGCTGCATGAGCAGTGCGACCCTCCTGATCGACAACATCGGCGAACTCTCAACCCAAGACTGGGAGGGCAGGACTCCCGCGGCCGCTGCAGCAAGCGTGCTCAGGGATGCCGCCGTCGTGCTCGATGGCGAGCGGATCGCGTGGGTCGGTCCGTCGTCGTCCGCCCCGGCCACCGACGAAAGGTACGACGCCGGGGGGCGCGCCGCGCTGCCCGGCTGGGTTGACTCCCATAGCCACCTCGTCTTCGCGGGCGACCGCACAGCGGAGTTCGAGGCGCGGATGGCGGGGCAGGCGTACGCTGCCGGCGGCATCGGTGTCACCACCGCGGCAACGCGGGAGGCGTCCGACGACGAGCTCCGGCGTCTCCTCGCTGTGCGGCTCGCAGAGGCGAGTGCGGGAGGGACCACCTATCTCGAGACGAAGACCGGCTACGGGCTCGATGTCCGCAACGAACGTCGCAGCGCGATGCTCGCTGCCGAGGCGGCGGACGCGGTGACCTACCTCGGCGCACATCTGGTTCCCGCAGGCGCCGACCCGGAGGAGTACACGGACCTAGTCTGCGGCGAGATGCTCGATGCCGTGCGGCCCTACGTCCAGTGGGCTGACGTGTTCTGCGAGCGGGGTGCATTCACCGAGGAGCAGTCCCGTCGCGTTCTGATCGCCTGCCGGGAGGCCGGGCTCGGCCTTCGCGTGCACGGCAACCAGCTCGGGCCCGGTGCCGGCGCACGCCTCGCCGTCGAGGTCGGGGCAGCGAGCGTGGACCACGTGAACTTCCTCGACGAGGCCGACATCGAGGCGCTCGCAGGGACATGGGGCGACTGGGCTGGTCCCGACTCGGCTGAGGGCGCCGGAACGGTGGCGACCGTCCTGCCCGCATGCGATCTGTCGACCCGGGCACCGCTCGCGCCAGCCCGGCGGCTCCTGGACGCCGGCGTTCAGCTCGCGATCGCGTCGAACTGCAATCCCGGCACGAGCTACACGAGTTCGATCGCCTTCTGCGTCACGACGGCGGTTCTCCAGATGGGCCTGAGCGTCCAGGAGGCAGTGCGGGCGGCGACATTCGGAGGCGCACTCGCGCTGCGCCGCCACGTGGGCCGGGACGAGGACGGCCAGCGCGCCGTCGGCTCGATCGCTCTCGGCCACCGCGCCGACCTCCAGCTCCTCGACGCGCCCTCGGCGACGCACCTTGCGTACCGGCCGGGGATGCCGCTCGTCCATGCCGTGTGGCGCGCGGGGAAGCGCGTGCGCTAGAGCCTTTCGGGAAGCGTCGCGCTCATAGAACCTCGGCCTAGGGCAGGATGGATGCATGCCCGATGCACCCGCCGTCGTCCGTCCCGCCCACCGCACGCGCTGGCGGGCCCAGCTGCTCATAGTCCTGGGGCTCTCCCTCGGACAGTCGGCCGTGTACTCGGTCGTGCAGCTTCTCGACAAGGCGACCAAGGCGCCGCTCGCCCAGGGGAAGTCGACGCTCAACCAGTCGCTCAGCACCCGCGAGTACTTCGACCTCGTCTACCAGCTGCTCGACATCGTGTTCTCGCTCGTGCCCGTCGCGCTCGCGCTGTACTTCGTCTGGGAGGCCGCCGGGCGCGGGGGGTGGCGGGTGCCGTTCGCGCGCCTGGGCCTGGACCTGCGTCGTCCCGGCCGCGACGCCCTCTATGGCGTGGGCCTGTTCCTGGCGATCGGGATCCCGTCGCTCGGCCTGTACTGGGCCGGGAGGCTGCTCGGCATCACCACGTCGATCATCCCGAGCGGTCTCGACCAGTACTGGTGGACGGTTCCGGTCCTCATCCTTTCGGCGATTCGGCATGCGCTGCTCGAAGAGACGATCGTCGTCGGCTTCATGCTCGGGTGGCTCCGGAAGCTCGGCTGGGGCCCGAGGGCGGCGGCCGCGGCAAGCTCGATCCTGCGGGGGAGCTACCACCTCTACCAGGGCATCGGACCGTTCTTCGGCAATGCCGTGATGGGCCTCGTCTTCTGCTGGGTCTATCGGCGCTACGGTCGGGTGATGCCGCTCGTCGTTGCCCACGCGCTTCTGGATACCTTCGCCTTCGTGGGCTTCAGCCTGGTGGGCAAGGCCATCGGCTTGGGCTGAGACGTCGGCGAAAGCGCTCTGGCCACTCCCCGAACGCATCGACGAGTGGCCAGAGCAAACCAGAGACGCTGGTCAGATGGTGACGAGGCCGCTGCCCGTGTCGAACGTGACCGACATGATGCCGGGCGTGCCCTTCGGCGCCACCCATTCGACCTCGACGTCCTCGAGCGGCTTCTCGACCGGCTCGCCGAGCCACTCGGTGACGCGCTCGGCCGAGCCTGCGATCGTGAGCTTCGTGACCCCGACCGTGCCCGGGTAGGCGTTCGAGGGGTGCAGCTCCGGGTCGCCCTCCCACTTGAGCATGTACGGGACCTGCGGGTCGGCGATGAGCCCCAGGATGCCGATCTGCTTCCATACGAGTTCGCGGCCGTCGGGGAACTTGCGGTTGCCCGGAACAGCCTTGCGGCCGAGCCGGTCTTCGATGGGGGCGAGGTCCTCGACCTCGACACACCAGCCCATCCAGCCCCCGCCTGCAGCCGAACGGGCGCGCACGGCCTGACCGAACGGTGCCTTGTCCGATGCCGGGTGATCGAGGACTTCGACGACCTCGAGGTAGTGGTGCTGAGTGAGCGGGATGATCATATTGCGGGTGCCGAACCGAGGGTGGACCCCGCCCTTGACCGCCTCGACGCCGAGTGCGCTGGCAATCCTCTCCGTTGTGGCGGCCAGGCCGTCGGGCTCGCAGGCATAAGAAACATGGTCCATACGCATGCAGTCATCTTGGCACTTTGTGACTGGGCTCTCAGCTTAGGGTTGCCTTACTTGGAAAGTGCGAGCGGAAGTGCCACTTCCATCGTTGTTCCACCGGCCCCCGTTTCGGCGATCCGGACGGATCCGCCGTTCCGAACGGCGATCTCCCGAACGAGCGCGAGTCCGATTCCGTAGCTCCGCCGCGCGTCAAGCCGCGCCGTGGAACCGCCGCGCGAGAACCGCTCGAAGACCCGCTCGGGGCTCGGCCCCGAGATGCCCGGCCCGGTGTCCGCGACCGTCAGGAGCGCCGTCCCGCCACGGCCCGGAGCCGCCGCTGTCCGCACAGCGACCGTGACCCGCCCACCTTCGGGCGTGTACTTGAGCGCGTTGTCGGCGAGGGCGACGAGGACGCGTCGCACCGCCGGCGCCGCAACGGCCACCGGCACGGGCTCCGTGGTCGTCTCGGCCCCGAGTGAGATGCCGCGGTCGCTCGCCATGACCGCGAGGTCGGCGACGACGGTCCGGGCGAGCTCGGCGAGGTCAGTCGGGCTCTCGGTGAGGTCGGGCCCGGAGCCGGCGATGCCGTGGAGCAGGTCCTCGATGACCGCGGCGAGGGAGGCGGAATCGTTCCGCAGCTCGGCGAGGACGGGAGCGGCGTCGCTGCCGGGACCGAGGCGCTTCTGCGCGAGCTGGATCCGGGTGTCGAGGACCGCGAGCGGGGTCCGGAGCTCGTGGCTCGCGTCCTGGACGAACCGCCGCTGGAGGGCCAGTGCCTCGCCGAGCGGCCGGACCGCGCGCCGAGCGCTCAGGACTCCGACCACGCCTCCGAGCACGATGCCCGCGATGCCCCCGACCACGAGGATCCCCAGTACGTCGACGGTGTCCAGCACGACCTGCGGTTCCGAGCGCTGGAGGTGCGAGAGCACCTCGGCCGGCTGCGATTTGGCCCACAGGAAGACGGCGGCTCCCGCGAGCAGCAGGACGACGACGACGGCGACGGCTCCCGCGATCTGCACCCCCACCCGGAGCGCCGCGCGGCGAAGCGCGACCTCGTCCGAGTTTCGGGCCCGGCGCGCCCCCCGCCAGCTCATTCGAGCCCGCCGAGCTGGTAGCCGACGCCGTGGACGGTCCTGATCACTGACTTGTCCGTCTTCTTCCGCAGGTAATGGACGTAGGTGTCGACGACGCCGGGGGTGTCTCCGGCGTCGAACGCGACGGCGAGGAGCTCGGAACGGGAGTGCACGCGCTCCGGCTCCCGCGCGAGCACCGCAAGGAGTGTCGCCTCGGCGCCTGAGAGCTCGACCCGGTGCCCATACGGGGATGAGAGGACCCGCGTGGCAGGGTCCAGCTCCCAGGTGCCGATCCCGAGGCGCTCGGGTCCGTGTGAGGCGTAGGTGCGCGTCATGGCTCTGAGACGGGCGGCGAGCTCGTCCGCGTCGAAGGGCTTGACGAGGTAGTCGTCCGCTCCGGCGTCGAGGCCCTCGACCTTGTCGGGCACGGTGCCGAGGGCCGTGAGCATCAGCACGGGCGTGGCGAGGCCCTTGGACCGCAGCGACTTCACGAGATCGATGCCGTCCACGTGGGGCAGACCGCGGTCGACGACGAGCGCCTCCCATTCCTGGCCGGTCGCGAGGCGGAGCCCCTCCCGACCGTCAGGCGTGAGGGTGACTTCGAAGTCCGAGGCGAGGAGCTCGGCGATGAGGGGGCCGAGTTGGGGGTCGTCCTCCACGAGGAGCACGCGGGGTCGGGGGTCCATGAGAGACATTCTCGCAAGGATGCGCACCCCGTCCCCGGCGGCGGGCACCGGAGGTCAGTCGGCCGCTTCGGCGTAGTCGGGCGCGGGAGCGGTCTGCTCGGCCTCCCCGGCGTGCGGGGTCCGGGCTGATCGGCGGTGACGCAAGGCCTCGATCCCGATCGGGACGACCGAGACGACCACGATCACCACCGAGAGCACGTCGATGTTGTTCTTGATGAACTCGACGTGGCCGAGCCACACGCCGAGCAGCGTCACGGAGACTGACCACGCGACGGCGCCGAGCACGTTCCAGCCGATGAACCTCC
Organism: Sinomonas sp.; assembly: GCF_036848755.1. NCBI lineage: Bacteria > Bacillati > Actinomycetota > Actinomycetes > Micrococcales > Micrococcaceae > Sinomonas > Sinomonas sp. Next base: position 28,260 of record NZ_DAIUJO010000023.1, read on the forward strand.
GGTACGGGTACCGGGCGGCCCCCGCGACGAGAGGGGTGTAGGTGCGCACGATCGGTACGAAACGGGCCAGGACGAGAGCCCGGCCGCCGTAGCGGGCGAAGAACGACTCGGCGCTCTCGAGATGCCTGAGCTTGAGGATCCTCGCGTCCTCCGTGAACCACCGCCTGCCGACGGCCCGGCCCAGCATATAGCCTGCCTGGTCTCCTGCGATGGCGGCGACGGCGACCACGAGGATGAGGACGGGCAGCGAGAGGCCGAGCTGGGCGTGCAGGAGCCCCACCGTGAACAGCAGCGAGTCGCCCGGGAGGAACGGGAACAGGAGGCCGGATTCGATGAAGACGATGAGCGCGACCACGCCGAGCACCCAGGGCCCGGCATTGACGAGGAGCGAGGTGGGATCCATCAGGAGGGTCCTTCGGGGTCAGCGGTACTCGAGGCGCGTCACGAACGGGACGCGGGCAAGCACTCGCGGAGCGAAGCGGTTCCACAGGCCGCACCACAAGAGGATGCCTGCGATCGAGGCGGGGAAGGACGCGATGACGTCGATCGGGTAGTGCACCCCGACGTACACGCGGGACACGGCGACGAGGCCCGAGAAGACCATGCCCACCACGAGCACCCACTGCCCCCAGCGCTTGTGGCGGAACAGGAAGTAGAGCGCGATCGTGAGGGACACCGCGAAGCAGACGTGGCCGCTCGGGAAGCTGTTGGGGTCCATATCCGGGGAGATGGGATTCGCGAGGAGGCTCGCGTCCGGGCGCTGCCGGTGCACGGCGTACTTGAAGATGAGACTGAAGACCCAGCCGAATCCGGTGATCGAGGCGACGGCGAGTGCATCGATGGGCGTGCGTCTGACGAACCAGAGGACGGCGATGAGCACGACGAGTATCACGACGGCGCCCGACGGGCCGAGAATCTTCTCGACGGCGAGCGCGAGGGTGTTGAGCCAGCCGACATGCTCCGTGCTCATCGACTGGTCGATCGAGAGTTCGGCGCCCGTGATGGTCGACGTCTTCGCCACGAAGCCGCCGATGAGCACGATGACGCTGAGCACCACGGGGGTGAGGATCCAGTGGCGCACGCTCGGCAGCGTGGCCAGTTGGCTGCGCGGAGTGCGGTTCACAGAGGCGCTCTGCCCCGCGAAGTCGTAAGAGGTCATGGTCCTATCCTGCCTTGTTGCATCTAAGACGGCTCTAAGAACCACTGAGGAGTGATCGGGGAAACCCGGGCATTCCCGAGCGGCGGGGGACGAGTCGGCGTACGGCGACGCCGGTACGAACGTGCCGATTGGTGGCCCATTTCGTGGCGCGATTCACAGTCGAACTGCCCGAGACGATAAGATCGGAACGATCGTTCCGCCACTGACGAGCGCTCCGCCACTGACGAGCGCTCCGCCGGAGGCGGGCCGAGCTCCACACGAACGTCGCATCCCAGGGATCGAGGGACCGGATGAGCGAAGCGAGCGGTGAGATCGCGGCGCGCGTGCGCGACCGACGTCGGGCGCTGGCCCTGACCCAGCAGGATCTGGCCGATCTCGCCGGGGTCTCCGAACGCTTTGTGCGCTTCGTCGAACAGGCGAAGCCGAGCATCCGGCTCGATGCGCTGACCGCGGTGCTCGACGCCCTCGGCTTGGACCTCGCCGTCGTGGCGCGCCGCGGCGGCGGTCCCACGTGAGCGGGAGGCGGGCGTGAGCAGGCACCGCATCGCGGACGTCTACAAGGCCGGGGTGCTCGCGGCCCGGCTCGAGCGCGTGGAGCACGGGACCCGTTTCTCGTACCTGCCCGCCTATCTCGCCGCACACCGCGATCCGGTCGCGACCACGCTCCCCTTGAGTTCCCGGCCTGTCGAGACTCCGGCCGGTGCCGTGCCGGCGTTCTTCACCGGGCTCCTCCCCGAGGGCCGTCGCCTCGCGTCTCTCCGGCGTGCCGTCAAGACGAGCGCGGACGACGAGCTCGGCCTCCTCATGGCTGCGGGCGGCGACCCCGTCGGGGATGTCCAGATCGTGCCGCACGGAGAACCGCTCTCGAGCCACGCCCGGGACCTCGAGCACGCCGTCGAGTTCGACGCACGGCGCCCACCGGACTTCGCTGCGCTCGTCGACGACCCGACGCTCGTCGACCCGAAGGCGCTCGCGGGCATCCAGGACAAGGTGAGCGCGGGGATGATCTCGCTCCCCGCTGCGGAGGCCGGCCGTCGCTACATCCTCAAGCTCAACGCCCCGGAGTTCCCGCACGTCGTCGAGAACGAATACCTCATGTACCGTTTCGCCGCCCGCCTGCGGCTGCCGTTGAGCCCGGTCCGGCTCGTGCACGACGTCGAGGGGCGTGCGGGACTTCTCGTCGAGCGCTTCGATCGGCCGGTGCTGCCCGAGGGCGGCAACGCGCGGCTGGCCGTCGAGGACGGCTCGCAGCTGCTCGGCCTCTACCCGGCGGACAAGTACAGCGTCAGCTACGAAGAGCTGTGCCGTGCCGTTGCGTCCCAGTGCGCAGCGGAGCTGCCCGCGCTGCGGAACCTCGCGCTCCAAGGAGCGTTCGCGTGGCTCGTCGGGAATGGCGATCTCCACGCGAAGAACGTCTCCGTGGTGCGCGGGCTCATGGTTGCGGGGGAGTGGACCGTTGCGCCCGTCTACGACATTCCGTCGACGGTGCCCTATGGCGACCTGTCGCTCGCCCTGCCGCTGGGCGGCAAGCGGACCGGCATCTCGCGGCGTCACTTCCTCGGGTGGGCCGGCGCACTCGGGCTCCCGCCGCGCGCGGCGGTGGGGGGCGTGGACGCGGCGCTGCGGGCGGCTGGCCCCCTCGTCGCGGCCCTCGAGGCGGACGACGGCGGCCCCTCGCCTTTCGGGGCCACGCAGACCCGCTCCTGGGTCAAGGAGCTGCGTCACCGGCGTCGGCTTCTCGACGGGTAGGCGCCGCAGGGGGTGCTTCACACACGGTCACAGACTTGTCCGCCTGAAAGCGCGGCCTCCTAGACTCTCAAGAGGTCATGAGTGCCAGCGTCAAACCCCGGTTTGCTGGCCGGCAACCCTCCGCTGCGGTGGGGTGCCCCGGGTGAGGACCTGGTCCGGCGGGAGCCGCCGGTCAAGTGCAGCTCAAAGGAGATCGCTATGTCCAGCAACCCCCAATGGTCCTTCGAGACCCGCCAGATCCACGTGGGCCAGACCCCTGACGCCGAGACCGGTGCCCGGGCCCTGCCGATCTACCAGACGACGTCGTTCGTCTTCCCGAGCGCCGAGAGCGCGGCCAACCGCTTTGCCCTCGCCGAACTCGCGCCCATCTATACGCGTATCGGCAACCCCACCCAGGATGCCGTCGAGCAGCGCATCGCCAGCCTCGAAGGGGGGATCGGAGCCCTCCTGCTCGCCTCGGGGCAGGCGGCGACGACGTACTCGATCCTCACCGTGGCCGAGTCGGGCGACCACGTGGTCGCGAGCGCGAGCCTCTACGGGGGCACCTACAACTTGCTCAAGCTCACGCTGCGCAAGTTCGGCATCGAGACGACCTTCGTCGAGGATCCGGACAGCCTCGAGGAGTGGAGGGGCGCGGTCCGCCCGAACACGAAGGCGTTCTTCGCGGAGTCGATCTCCAACCCCCGCCAGAACGTCCTCGACCTCGAAGCGGTCGCTGCAGTGGCCCACGAGGCGGGCGTGCCGTTCATCGTCGACAACACGGTCGCGACCCCGTACCTCCTCCGCCCGCTCGAGCACGGCGCCGACGTCGTGGTGCACTCGGCGACGAAGTACCTCGGCGGCCACGGAACAGCGATCGCGGGCGTCATCGTGGACGGTGGCACCTTCGACTACGCGGCAGACCCCGAACGGTTCCCGGGGTTCAACACTCCCGACGAGAGCTACAACGGGCTCGTGTTCGCGCGCGACCTCGGCGTCAACGGGATCCTCGGCGCGAACCTCGCCTACATTCTCAAGGCACGCGTCCAGCTGCTCCGCGACCTTGGCTCGGCCGTGGCGCCGTTCAACGCCTTCCTCATTGCCCAAGGACTCGAGACGCTGAGCCTGAGGGTCGAGCGCCACGTCGAGAACGCCGGCAAGGTCGCCCAATGGCTCGAGGCGCGCGAAGACGTCGCTTCGGTTGCCTATGCCGGGCTCGAGTCGAGCCCTTGGTACGAGCTGGGCCAGAAGTATGCACCGAAGGGCGCGGGCGCGATCGTCTCGTTCGAACTTGAGAGCACCGGCGCCGCGCCCGCTGATGCCGGCAAGGCCTTCGTCGACGCGCTCACGCTCCATTCGCACGTGGCCAATATCGGGGACGTCCGCTCGCTCGTCATCCATCCAGCGTCGACGACCCACGCCCAGCTCTCGGAGGAGCAACAGCGCGCCGCCGGGGTGACCCCCGGGCTCGTGCGCCTCGCGGTGGGCATTGAGAACATCGCGGATATCCTCGCCGACCTCGAGGCGGGCTTCGCGGCCGCGGCGGCAGCCTCCGGCGCCCCCGTCGTCGCCGAGTCGCTCGCATGACGGTAGTGGATCGCTTCACCGCCGCTCCAGCCGAGGCGCCGGCTGCAGCTCCGCGCCCCGACTCCGACGGCGTGCTGCGCGCCGTCGGAGTCGGTGCGCTGCAGCTCGAGGCGGGCGGCGCCCTGCCCGAGGTCGAGCTCGCGTACGAGACCTGGGGCACGCTCAATGCCGAGGCTTCCAATGCCGTCCTCATCCAGCATGCGCTGACCGGCGACACCCACGTCGCGCGCGGCTTGGGGCCCGAACCGGGTTGGTGGGACGCGCTCGTCGGCCCCGGCAAGCCTGTGGACACCGACAAGTACTTCGTCGTCTCGGCCAACATGCTCGGCGGCTGCTACGGGAGCACCGGCCCTGCCTCCCTGGATCCCGACGGCACGCCGTGGGGTTCGCGCTTCCCCTTCGTGACGATGCGCGACTCGGTACGCGCTGAGGCACGCCTCGCCGATCGGCTCGGCATCCGGCGCTGGCATGCGGTGCTGGGCGGATCGATGGGCGGGGCCCGCGCGCTCGAGTGGGCCGCGACGTACCCGGACCGCGTGCGGCACTGCGTCGTCGTCGCCATCGGCGCGTACAGCACCGCCGAGCAGATCGCGCTCGCGCAGGCCCAGATCCTCGCGATCCGCCAGGACCCGAACTACCGCGACGGTGACTACTACGGGGGCCCGCCCCCGGAAGCGGGGCTCGGCCTCGCCCGTCGGATCGCCCACATCAGCTACCGATCGGAAGCGGAGCTGGGCTTCCGTTTCGGCCGGCGCGGCCAAGGGGCCGAGAACCCGTTCGACGCGCCCGGCGGAGCCGCCTCGCGCGGACGCTATCAGGTGGAGAGCTACCTCGACCATCAGGCCGAGAAACTCGTCGGTCGCTTCGACGCCAACAGCTACGTGATCCTGACCGAAGCCCTCATGAGCCACGACGTAGGGCGCGGCCGGGGAGGCGTCCGGCGGGCCCTCTCGTCCGCGAGGGCGGAGTTCTTCCTGGCGGCCGTCAACTCGGACCGGCTCTACTTCCCGGAGCAGAGCGAGGAGCTCGCGCAAGCGCTGCCGGGCGACGTTCCCGTGCACATGATCGACGCGAAGATCGGCCACGACGGCTTCCTCACGGAGATCGGGCAGCTCGGTCCCGCGCTGAGGCGGCGCGTCTTCACGCTCTGAACCGGCCGACCCGTCCACAGGGATTCCACAGGATTCGCTCCTGGAAGACACAAGAGGACGGCCCACTCTGGAAGTACGGCGCTCGTCGGAGTAGACCGGAGTGAGGAGGGTGATGATGGGGCAGAACACCCGTGAGTCAGGACGTCGTCGTGCCCGCGTTGCCGCGGTCGCCGTCGGGGCCTCGAGCGTGCTGGGCGCCGGGGCGATCGCGGCCGCGGTGTACGCGCCCGCTGCCGTCCAGAACGTGTCCAATACCTCGGGAAGCACTTCGGGGAACTTCGGGACGGACGGCAGCTCATCCGGCTCGAATGGCGGAAGCCAGCAGTACCGGCAGCAGTACCCGCGGTTCCAGCAGGGTCTGCAGCCGTCACAGGGCGGGGGCGCGTTCGGCCATTCGTCGGGGTCCTGAGGTGCCGGCTTCCGCTGACTTCGAGGCCTTCACGTGCGCTTGCCGTCTGGTGGTCGCTGACGAGGACGTGCTTGAGCCGGCCCTCCTGTACCTCCAATCATTCCTCGCCCGAATCGACGAAGCCTGCAGCCGATTCCGGCCCGACTCGGAGCTGAGCCGTCTCCAGCGCGAGGGCGGAGGCCACGCGAGTCCGCTCCTCGTCTCGCTCGTCCAGGCCGCCCTCGTCGTGGCCGAACGCAGCGAGGGAGATGTCACGCCGACTCTGGGAAGCCAACTCGCGGTCCTGGGGTACGGCCCCTCTCCCGACGGATCGACAAGGACCGCCCCAGGAGAGCCGCTCATCACCGAACGGGTCCTGCCGGGCGAGAGCTGGCGCCAGGTGCGGATCGACGACGGCGCGCTCACCCTTCCGCCGGGTGTCACCCTCGACTTGGGCGCGACGGCCAAGGCCTGGGCCGCGGACCGTGCTGCGCGCGACATCCGCGAACGCTTTGCAACGTCTGTCCTGGTCTCCCTCGGGGGCGACCTCGCGACGGCGGGACCGGACGCGTGGGAGGTCTTCGTCCAAGACCTCCCGGACGATCCGTCCACGCAGGTCCGCCTCAGCGGGGGCTGGGCCATGGCGACCTCGAGCACTCAGAAGAGACGGTGGAGCTCGGGGTCCCTCGAGCTCCACCACATCCTCGACCCGCGCACGTCACTTCCTGCGGAGCCGGTATGGCGCAGCGCGACCGTCGCAGCGCCCGACTGCGTCAGCGCGAACATGGCGAGCACGGCCGCGGTCGTCAGGGGCGAGCGTGCGCTGCCTTGGCTCCGCCGGCTCGGCTATCCCTCGTGGCTCGTGCGAGACGGCGGCGAAGTCCTCGCGATCAACGGCTGGCCGGCCAGAGACAGGGTATGAGACGAGCCGGGCCGGCTGCGGTCGGCGTCAGCCGCGCATGACCTCGTTCCGGGCCTTCATATACTCCTCGAGGGAGATCTTCTGCTCGGTGAACTTCTGGTCGAGCTCGGCCAATTTCCGGGCTCGATAGCCCTGGGGCTCTGAGCTCTCCGGCATTGTCGGGGGTTCGGGCACTGTCTGGCCGGGCACAGGCTGGCCGGGCACTGGCTGGCCGAAGGTCGCCTGATTCGGCATGCGTGGTGGCACGGAGCCGGCCTGGCTCGGCATGGGGGACGGGTCCGGGATCGTCTGCCTTGGGAAGCTTCCGGGCGGGATGGGCTGCTGCCACCAGGCGCCCTCGCCGGGCGGTATCGGCGGGCGACCGGTGGCGGAAGCGGTTCCTACCGGCTGGCCACCAGGCTGCTGGCTGCCGGATGGCTCATCTGGGGCCTGCTGCGGCGGCGGTGGGGGGCCGGGGAAGCCACGGGGATACGGGTTGCCCGGATATCCGCCGTAGCGGTTGTAGCCTCGGTCGCGCGGTGGAAGCTGCCGCCGCCGCGGATCTTGGCTCATCCGCCTGATGATGATCGGAATCACCCAGCCGAAGACGACGACCAGCCAAAAGAAGCTCACGGCCGCCTCCTACTTTCCAACGTCGTCGGGGTTGGCGATCGCGCCCGCTATCGCGGCGTCGCCCGAGCCCAAGGGTACGCCCATCCCGAAGACGGGTGCCGCCGTCGGCCGCTTTGCCGAAATGCCGTCGCCGCTCGACTTGTGGCGGATCCGCCTGATCACCCAAGGGACGAAGTACTCGCGGGCCCACACGAGATCCTCCCCGCGGGCCATCCGCCACGACCGGCCCGGCAGCGGGGCCGGATCCATCGGGGAGAGTGCGTGCGGGACGTTGAGGGCCTCGAGCGCCATAATGGCGATCGTGTGATGCCCGAGCGGGCTGAAGTGGAGCCGGTCGCTTGCCCACATCCGTGGGTCCGAAAGCAGCCGCAGGCTCCACATATCGGCGATGATGGCGTCGTGGCGGGCGGCTACGGTCCGCAGATTCTCGTTGTAGATCGCCACCTTGCCCCTGATCGCGCTGAGTACGGGGGTCGAGCCGATGTCCGGCCCGTTGAACAGGAGGACCGTGGCACCGCTGTCGGCGAGGCGGCCGACGGCGCCGTCAAGCTTCACGGCGAGGGCGTCCGGATCGCTGCCAGGGCGGAGGAGGTCGTTGCCGCCCGCGGAGATCGTTACAAGGTCGGGGACGAGTGCGAGGGCTGGCTCGAGCTGTTCGTCGAGGATCTGCTGCAGGAGACGGCCGCGGATGGCGAGATTGGCGTAGGCGAAGTCCTCGCGCCCGCGGGCGAGTTCCTCGGCGAGGCGGTCGGCCCAGCCGCGGTGTCCTCCCGGCGAATCCGGGTTGGGGTCGCCGATGCCTTCGGTGAAGGAGTCGCCCATGGCGACATATCGATGCCAGGGGTGCCGCTCGCCGTCGACGAGTTCCACTTCGCGTTGGCTGGTCAGAGTCATCTCGCTTCTCGCTTTGCTCCTGATCCCCTCGTGGGGGTTGAGGCGTCGTGGTGGGGCTAGAGACCTGGGGTTCCTAGGCCTTGAGACGTTAACGCCGATGATGCCCCGTCTGTGCCCTGATGCACTAGCTGATCCATTCAGGCGAATACTTGACCCTTCAACTATGTGCAAGAATGGTGGGCATGACAGAGGTCTCGACCGTTTCCCGCTACCTTGCAGGCTACCCGGCGCCCCAGGCCATCTGGAACCGCCCTGAAGACGAGCGCGCAGGGACGCCGCTCCTCGTGCTCCTGCACGGGTACGGTGCGAACGAGGCCGACCTCATGGGCCTGACTCCGCTGCTTCCCGAAGAATTCACGATCGTCTCGCTGCGCGCGCCGCAAGTCCTGGCCCCAGGCGCCTACCAGTGGTTCCCGCTCGTAGCGGCCGACGACTTCGACCTCGCCCACGTCGAGGCGGCGAGCGAATACACCCTCGGATGGCTCGACGAATTCCGTGCCGACCATCCCTCCGTCACGCTTCTCGGCTTCTCGATGGGCATGGCGATGGCGACGACTCTCCTGAGGCGGCGCCCGCACGAATTCGCCGCCGTCGTCGGGCTCTCCGGATTCGCGATCGATCCGGCCAGCCAGGGCGGGGAGGCCTCCTGGGACTATGTGCGCGACGACGAGCTCGACGGCACGCTCCCGTTCTTCTGGGGGCGCGATCAAGCAGACCCCGTCATCACGCCGGACAAGGTGGCCTACACGCTCTCGTGGGTTCGGGGCCATGTCGACCTCACGAAGGTCGCCTACGAGGGGATCCGACACAGCATCAGCGTCCCCGAGATGGGTCACGTCGCCGAGTTCCTGCGGCTCAAGGTGCTCGCCGGAGTCTGACGGTCACTCCTGGGCGACGAGCCTGACCCTCTCGCCGTTGACCTCGACCACATCGCCGGCCGCGAGCTGGCGGCCGCGGCGCTCCTCGATGTCCCCGTTGACCTTGACGAGGCCGTTGCGGATGAGCTCCGCCGCCTCGACGCCGTCCTCCACGAGCGAGGCAAGCTTGAGGAGCTGTCCCAGACGGATGGTGCCTTCGCGGATCTCGACGTCGTGCATGGCACTCACTTTAACCGCCGGTAGGCTTGACTGAAGGACATCGCCGGACCGCACCCAGCGGCCCTGATCACTACGGAGGACATCTCTTGGCACCCAAATCCCAACTGGACGCTATCGTCTCCCTGGCCAAGCGCCGCGGATTCGTCTTCCAGGCGGGTGAGATCTACGGAGGCTCCCGCTCCGCATGGGACTACGGCCCGCTCGGCGTCGAGCTGAAGGAGAACATCAAGGAGCAGTGGTGGCAGACCTTCGTCCGCGGCCGCGAAGACATGGTGGGCCTCGACTCGTCCGTCATCCTCCCGAAGCAGGTCTGGGAGGCTTCCGGTCACGTCGCGACGTTCACCGACCCTCTCGTCGAATGTCTCAACTGCCACAAGCGCCACCGTCAGGATCACCTCATCGAGGCGTACGTCGCCAAGAAGGGCCGTGAACCCGAGAACGGCATGGAATCGATCACCTGCCCGGACTGCGGCATCACCGGGAAGTGGACTGAGCCGCAGATGTTCTCCGGCCTCATGAAGACGTTCCTCGGCCCGGTCGACAACGCCGAGGGCCTCCATTACATGCGGCCCGAGACGGCGCAGGGCATCTTCGTGAACTTCAACAACGTCGTCACCGCGTCCCGCAAGAAGCCGCCGTTCGGCATCGGGCAGATCGGCAAGGCGTTCCGCAACGAGATCACCCCGGGCAACTTCATCTTCCGCACGCGTGAGTTCGAGCAGATGGAGATCGAGTACTTCACCGAGCCGGCAGAGGCGGACGAGTGGTTCAAGCACTGGGTCGACGCGTGCTGGAACTGGTTTGTGGACCTCGGAATCAACCCGGACAACATGCGCAAGTTCGACGTTCCCGAGGAGGAACGAGCGCACTACTCCGCGGGCACGATCGACGTGGAATACCGCTTCGGCTTCCAGGGCAACGAGTGGGGCGAGCTCATGGGCATCGCCAACCGGACGGACTTCGACCTCGGGAGCCATTCGAAGGCTTCGGGCCACGAACTGAGCTACTTCGACCAGACCACGAACGAGCGCTACATCCCCTACGTGATCGAGCCCTCCTTCGGCCTCACCCGTTCGATGATGGCGTTCCTCGTCGACGCCTATTCGGAGGACGAGGCTCCGAACACCAAGGGCGGCGTCGACAAGCGCACTGTCCTGCGCCTCGATCCCCGCCTGGCTCCTGTGAAGGCAGCGGTGCTGCCGCTGAGCCGAAACGAGGACCTTTCGCCCAAGGCCCGCGACCTCGCGGCCGAGCTCCGGAAGCACTGGAACATCGACTTCGACGACGCCGGTGCGATCGGGCGCCGCTACCGCCGTCAGGATGAGGTCGGCACCCCGTTCTGCATCACGGTCGACTTCGACACGCTCGAGGACCAGGCCGTGACCATTCGCGAACGGGACACGATGTCACAGGATCGCGTCTCGCTCGACAAGGTTCAGGGCTATCTCTTCGAGCGTCTCGCGAAGAACTGAGGCGCAGAGAAGCCCTAGAACGGCGCAGAGAACCCCTAGAACAAGGAGCAGGCGGACCGCGTGGCTGAGCTGACCTACCGTCCGTGGCATGCGGGCGACGACCAGAACCTCCTGCAGATCTGGGGCGACGCCGAAGGGCCCGCCGTGGAGCAGTTCCGCGGCGAGCTTGCGCCCGACGCAGACCACGACGACACCACGGGGGTGGTCTGGCGTCGGTGTGTCGTGGCAGAGGATCAGGGGATCCCTGTGGCCGCCGGGGTCGTCTACGAGAGCATGCTGCATCCGGAACGGATGTGGGCTTATGTCGAGGTCGCGCGTGACCACCGCCGCCGCGGCGTGGGCACGGAGCTCCTCCGACGCCTCCGCGAGGCGGCCCTGCTCGCCCCGGGCGGCGTGAGGGCGCTGCGCACCAAGGCCGGCTCGGGCAGCACGGGTGAGGCCTTTGCGGGGGCTCGGGGCTTCGCGCCCCTTCAGCGCTCGCGGCACGTCGTCGTTCGTCCCGGCACCCTGAAGCTCCCCGTGTTCGGCGACGGCTCCGAGGAGCAGGGCTCCCAGCTCGTGCAGGATCTGGCGACCGGCTCCGTCGAGCTGAGCGACGTCGTCGGCCGCTACTACGCGACCGTGCATGCGTGGGATCCGCCGGCGCCGCTGAGTATCGGGAGGGCGCAGCAGCTGTTCCTCTCGGATGCCTCGGGTGCGCACGGGGCGGTGGTCCTCCGGGCCCCCGCCCAGAGCGCCTTCGGGGCGGGTGTGCCCGCGAAGAAGAAGGGCAGGCTGCGGGCTTTCGCCGTCAGCTACGCCTCACCGATCGCGGCGGCGTCCCAGGCGGGAGACGACGGCGAAGAGCCCACCGAGGTGTTCCTCGGCTACAACCCGGAGCTCGATTCCGCCGATGCGCGCGATGCGGTGCGGGGCCTGCTCGCCCTCATCGCCTACCAGCATCCCGTGGTCCTCGAGGTGGACGATTCGATGGACGCCGTCCGCGCCGCCGTCGACCCCCTGCTCGAGGCCGGGTTGGCGACCCAGCTCGGGCCGGACACGCTCGTTCTCGGGGACTGACGTCTAGGGCGGGACCACGCGAGTGGCAGGCTACATGTCGCGGTAGCGCTTCGCGGCGGCCAGCGCCGCCGTGAGGCCGGCCTTGTCGAGCCGGACGCCATAACCGGGGGTGTCCCGCTGGATGCGCCAGCCCTCGGCGAGGGGACCGGCGTCAACCACGTCGAAGCCGAACTGATCGATGAGCCGGGCCGCTTGAGCCTTGGCCTCCTCGTCGTCCCCGGCGACCACGAGGGCGCGCCGGTTCGCCGACCCCGCTGGCAGCGGGTCTGCCGTGAGGTCGCGCGAATGGATGTGGTTGAACGCCTTGACGACGTGCGAGGTGGGCAGATGCGCCTGGAGCAGTTCCGCCGTCGTGGACTCCTCCGAGTCGAGCTCCGGGATCGAGCCGTCGCGCTGGGGGTAGTAATTGTTGGTGTCGATGACCGTCTTGCCGGCGAGCTCCTCAACCGGCACCTTGTCGATGTTCTTCAGCGGGATGGTGACGACGGCGATGTCCGCGGCGCGCGCAGCGTCGCGGGCCGTTGCGGCACGGGCGGTGGGACCGAGCTCGGCCACGAGACCGGACAGGGTCTCGGGGTCGCGCGAGTTGCTCACGACCACGTCGTAGCCCGAACGCACGGCGAGCCGTGCGAGCTGGGAGCCGATGTGTCCGCTGCCGATGAAGCCAATCGTTGTCATGTCGGGTGCAACCGCGAAGGGCGCGGAGTATTCCCTCCTCGGCGAACAGTTCTTGCCATCACATCTTGTCCCGGTCGGGCCGCAGCCCGTTCATCACGTCCCGCGCGTCCCAGATGTCCCGCTCCGCCTCCGTCGGCGCGCCGCCGCCCAGCTTCGCCGGGAGCCACCAGGCTCCCGCCGGCTGGCCGAGTGGAAAATCCGATGCTGCGACGTCCACCGCGGTCTGCATGGCGAGTTGGAGCATCGCGGCCGCATCATCAGCCTCATCGTCGGGCTCGCAGTCCGCGAGGTCCAAGGGCGGACCGAAGTGCACGCGGATGGGCGCCCGCACGAGATCGCGAAGAGACCCCTGCCCGCGCGACCCCATCGTCCCGTGGCCCCGCGTCGTCACGCGATGTCCGCCCCACACGGCGA